>JACREW010000046.1 GCA_016212685.1 Nitrospirota bacterium | reverse complement strand
TTTTTAAAAATTCCCCAATTTTTAGTATTATTTTAATAAGCAACTTTTATACCATGTGGAGCAACAGGCGATTGGCAATAGGCAATAGGCGTTAAATGGGCGTTTTATGTCTATAGTCTATAACCTATCGCCTATTACCTGCTTCCTTAGTTCCTTATTTAAGGAAGTTCATTCTCTTTTGCGGATGCATGGATACCGAATTTCTCGATCCTGTACCAGAAGGTCTTGTAGCTCATGCCGAGCAAGCGGGCGGCCTTTGCCGCCACATTATTCGATTTGATCAGCGCCTGTCTTATTAATTCTTTTTCCAACTCTTCAAAACTGATCCCCGCATCGGGAATCTCTATGTCGAGGATGCTTTTCCCATGAGGAAGCCTCAACTCGCTCTTTATGTCGTTTACACTTATCATATCCGTGTCGCTCATTAAGACCGCCCTTTCAATGACGAATTCGAGCTGCCTGATATTTCCCGGCCAGTGGTATTCCATAAGCGCCTTTTTTGCGGCATCGTTCATTCCTTTTATCCGCTTGCCGAATTCTTTGTTGTATTTCTCTATGAAAAAGGTTGCGAGCGCCTCGATGTCTTCTTTCCTTTCCCGCAGGGGAGGTAGTTCTATTGCGACCACTTTAAGTCTGTAGTAAAGGTCTTCCCTGAATCTTCCCTGAGCAACCTCCTTTTCTATGTCTTTATTTGTGGCTGCTATTATCCTTAGATCGACTTTAACGCTGTCCTTTCCACCGAGCCTTCTTATCTCTTTGTCCTGCAAGACCCTCAGTATCTTTGTCTGGGTCAATAACGGCAGATCCCCTATTTCATCTAAAAATAGCGTGCCGCCGTTGGCTGATTCAAAAAGCCCTATTTTCCTGTGAGCGGCGCCCGTGAAGGCCCCCGGCTCATAGCCGAAAAGTTCGCTTTCTATAAGAGTATCCGGAATGGCGGCGCAATTGGTGGCGGTGAAAGGCGCTGTCTTACGGTTGCTGTTGTAGTGGATTGCCCGTGCTATAAGCTCTTTCCCTGTGCCGCTTTCGCCCTGAATAAGGACGGTTACTGCGGTCGGACTCACTTTCTTAGCGATCTCGACAACCTCTTTCATCTTTTTGGAGCCGCCGATAATTCCGTCCATCTTGAACTTCCCGAAAAGTTCGTCCTGCAGCCTGATATTTTCTTTGAGGAGACGCATTCGCTCGGCAGCCTTCCTTACGGTAAAGACAATTACGTCCTTTTCGAGCGGCTTGGCAAGATAGTCAAAGGCGCCTTTTTTTACGGCCTCCACTGCGGAGGATATGGTGCCGTAAGCGGTCATTATGATAACTGCCGGCTGGAGCGAATCATCGGGGATAGCCTCTAAAAGTTGCATGCCGCTCATTCCGCCCATCTTGAGATCCGTAATAACCACATCGGGGGTGAGCGCTTTAATTAATGCAAGCCCTTCCTCGGCAGATGAGGCTGTATGCGCCTCATATCCCTCATCATCCAGTATAGTTTTCAAAATATCCCGCTGGCGGTGTTCGTCGTCAATTACTACTACTACTGCCAATGGTTCTACCTCCTGTATTATCGTATATCGGCAGGATTAATCTTACCCTGCTCCCCTTGCCTTTAACGCTTTCAAATTCGAGCCTTCCATTGTGCTCCTCCATGACCCTTTTGGCCATAGGCAGGCCGAGTCCAAGACCGTTTTGTTTTGTGGAAAAGAAAGGTTCAAATATTTTCAATAGATTTTCAGGAGGAACCCCGGAGCCGTTGTCAGTTATCGATAAAACAAACTCATTGCCAGCCGCCTCTGTTTTTATTTTCAAAATCCCGCCGTTTTCGGATGTTCCCATTGCATGAAAGGCATTGGTAATGGTATTCAATATGCACGATTTAAAGAGGTCGGTATCCACCATAATCTCCATTCCGGCCGCAGAATATTCTTTGACAATCTGTATCCCGTCGGCCTCGGCTTTTGCCCAGATTAATGCTATAACATCATCGAGGAGGTCTTCAACTCTCACCCGGCTGATATTAAGCCTGATCGGCCTGCTGTAATCGAGAAAGTCATTTACAAGCTTATCAAGCCGCTGTATCTCCTGTTTTATCCCGCCTATAAGATTGTCGAATTTTTTCTGTTTTCCGGCATCGTCCGGCCTGTACTTTCCTCCTATGTGGTCTATGCTGAGATTTATGAAATTCAACGGATTTCTGACCTCATGAGCCATGCTCCGCGAAAGCTGTCCAAGTCCCGAAAGATTTTCCGCCTCTCTTAATTTTTCTTCAAGCGTCCGGCTTTCCCTGAGCTTGCCCACCATAAAATTGAAGCTTTGGGACAGTTGCCCTATCTCATCCCTGCTCTCCACCGGAATGCTCTGGTTAAGGTCTCCGGCAGCGACTCTCTGAGCAGCATCAACAACTTTTCTGATTGGCCGAGTATAGCGTTTTGCAAGGAACAATGACATTATAATCCCGATCCCGAAGACAAAGAGGGTAGCGGCAATCCTTTTGACAGCGTTCGTCCTGAGGATCTCCGAAAAATCATCCTTGTTTACCTTTAGATGGATATAGCCATACTGAGTATTGCCGGCAATAACAGGCACTATGACATTGTATGTGCTGCCTTCCTGCGACACGGGTTCTCCCAGTTCTGCTTTAATGATCAGCTCTTTCCTTTTATGGGTCAGCGGCTGTCCTATTTTTGCAGGGTTACTGCTTGCAACAATCTCGTCCGCATTGCTTATAATGGAAATCTCTTTGACCCCTTTTGTATTCAAATCCTTAAGATACGTAGATAATCTTGCCTCATCCGTAGTGCCTGATGCCGTAACCTCTTCTACCCCTATCTGAATGGCCTTTGTAAGCTCCATTGTCTGCCGCTCTAATTCCCCGAAAAGCGTCTGTTCCGCCTGGGAATAAAAGAACAAGAGGATGGAGATAAGAATAAAGCTTAAAAAAAGCATTATGAGGATAAGTTTTTTGTTCAGGGAAAGGTCGAAGGAAAATTTTTCAGTCATTTATAATGATACCACAGTAATCCTCACCTTCATCTCTATCCTCTCGTTAGGATTATCCCTCTTGTCTCTCGGCTGGCTTACTATTGTATCCACGACATCCATGCCTGCGACTACCTCGCCGAATGCGGTATAGTTTCTGTCCAGAAACGGAGTATCCTTTGCACATATAAAGAACTGCGAGCCCGCGCTGTCAGGGTCTTTAGCCCTTGCCATCGAGAGCGTTCCCCTTTTATGCGGTGTGTCGTTGAACTCGGCCTTGACATTGTAGCCGGGTCCGCCTGTTCCGTGCTTTGCCCTGTCAGGGTCTTTTGAATTCGGATCGCCGCCCTGAATCATAAATCCGGGAATTACTCTATGAAATGTCGTGCCGTCATAAAATCCTTTTTGGGCAAGCTCGATAAAGTTTTTAACATGATTGGGCGCTGCATTAGGAAAAAATCTGAGTTCTATATTGCCGAATTTTGTTTCTATTATTGCCCTCGTCTCGGTTTTCATGGGCGAGTATTCCTTTGCAGGAGCGGGTTTTTGTTTGGGTGCGTGGGCCATCTCTTCGGTTTTCTGTTGTTTAGCGACAGGAGCAGCTTTTTCTGCCGGTTTCTGTTCGGCAGCGGGTTTCTGTTCCGGGACCGCTGGCACAGGCGCCGGAGCTGTAACTGGTTTAGGAGCAGGCTCTTCTGCTTTTTTGCATCCCGGAGCAAATATAATTCCCGAAAAAAACAATAAAATAAAGATTATAGGTATCTTTTTCACTGCTGCCTCCCCATACTGTCTGTTTTTAAGCGATTAATCCTCGATGTAAATATAAGTATCACATATCGAGCGATAATATCAAGGATTAGTGATATAATTTTATAGGCATTTTCGAAATGCGCAGCTATAATGCCCGATGTGAACTGCAAATGCTTATAAAGAATGCATCCGACATATTAAGAAGAATGAGCCACGCGGCAATGCGCGCCGGAAGAAGCCCTGATGCGGTCAGGCTCGTAGCGGTTACAAAAACCGTTGATGCGGAAACGATAAAAAAAGCCGTTGACGCAGGGCTGCGGTGCTTAGGGGAAAACAGGGTTCAGGAGGCTCAGAAGAAGATTTCAAATTTGAAATCTCAAGTTACCCCCCCTACTCCCCCCCTTAATAAGGGGGGGAGTATAGAGGGGGTAGAGTGGCATCTGATAGGACATCTCCAGAAAAACAAGTCGAAATACGCCGTGCAATTATTCGATCTTATTCACACTGTCGATTCCATAGACCTTGCGGAAGAGCTCAACAGGCAGGCTGAGAAAGCAGGAAAAATTCAAAGGATTTTAGTTCAGGTAAAATTATCGGAAGAGGAGACAAAGCACGGCGTTTCGGAAAAAGAGCTGATGCCGCTACTCGAAAAAATAAAAGGGCTGCGCAACCTAAAACTCGAAGGGTTGATGACAATGCCTCCATATTTTGAAGACGCGGAAAAAGCTCGGCCGTATTTTAAAAGGCTGCGGGACATAAGAGATGAAGCGGAAAGATGCGGGTTTAAACTTCCTGAACTTTCGATGGGCATGTCCGGCGATTTCGAGGTTGCGATTGAAGAAGGGGCGACGATGGTAAGGATAGGGACTGCGATATTCGGAGAAAGAAAATAGGTTGATTTGGTGTATTATAAGTGTTACACTATCACTATCGAAAAGGAGATAATATCCATGCCGACAAAAAACCCGAGAATCAATGTAGTTCTTGAAAGGCCGCTCTATAAAAGTGTTCAGCATCTTGCAGAAAAAGCAGGGGTGTCCCTTTCATTAAAAGTTCGTGATCTTATAAAAGAAGCTCTGGAATTAGAGGAAGACGCTGCCTTAGCTGCATTTGCAGAAAAGAGGGAGAAAACCTTCAGCATGGCAAAGGCATTAAACCACAGTGAGGTCTGGTAGTTTTGCCATTTGAACTTAAATATCATCCTGATGTTAAGGCTGTTGATATTCCGCTGCTTAATGAGAAAATGAAAAAGCGCATCAAGGCAGCCATAGAATCCCGCCTCGCAACAGCGCCGCACCAATACGGAGAGCCTCTGAGAAAAACACTTAAAGGATACTGGAAACTAAGGGTTGGAGATTACAGGGCGGCATTTAAGATTGTGGATAATGAAGTCTGGATATTCGGGATTATTCATAGAAAGCAAATTTATGAGAAAATAGGCAAAAGGACTTAAATATGCCCGATGTTAAATCAAACGAAAGAGAATTTATGAGTCAGGTAATATCTTGGCTCAATGAATTTTTGAAATCAGGCACTTATCCTTTTGAAGTTGCCTCGTCAGAATCATCTTTAAAAATTGCTGTCAATCCCCCCTCGCCCCCCTTTAGTAAAGGGGGGATGGGGGGATTTGCTGAAAAGAAAACAAAATTTCCTGATGTGCAGATTTGGCTTAATCGAAAGGCTCATCAGGGTTTTTGCGGATGGGAATTAAAAACTCCTGCAACCCCTGTTGATGACCA
>JACREW010000049.1 GCA_016212685.1 Nitrospirota bacterium | reverse complement strand
TCATGGAAGACCGGGTGATGGTCACGGTACCGTCTTCGAGAGGTTGGCGCAGGGCCTCGAGGACATTCTTTTTGAACTCCTCCCTGAACCCGAACCTTCTGTCGAATACGTCTACAAGTCGCCCGAACATATGCTATGCCTCCTTTACAGCCGTGTTTATCATAAGTTTCCCGCCCTCTATCTTCGCCTCCAGTTTAGCAAGGGAGCGAGGGGGCGGCCCGCTTACGTTTCTGCCTGTCGCGTCATAAACTCCGGAATGGCAAGGGCATTTAAAATTCCCCGACTGCTCGTCGAAATTGACGTTGCAGCCGAGATGGGTGCATGATGCCGACAAGGCGAAAACTTCTTCTCCGTTCACTTTCACATAGACCAGTTGTTTTACCTTTCCTTCGAGCCAGCCGTCTTTAGCGTCGTAGACTATGCCGACCTTGTGAAATTGGCCGTCCGCGAGCTCCGAGGCGTTTCCGGCCTCCACCCATTTTCCTTCACGCTTGTTGGTTATTGCCGGCGCGCCGATGGATGTGAGCGCAGTGCCGCCGAGACCGACCGCAATAGCGCCGGTTATAACCCCTATGCCCGCTTCGAGGAACTTGCGCCGCGTAACCTTTTTCCCGTTTTCTTCCATGTTGTCCTCCTTACTTCTCAACATATACTTTATTGTCAAGGGCAACCGTATCGGATACGAGGGTAACACGGGCCTTTACTTCCCAGTAACCCGTACCGTTAAAAACAACCGCTGCCTGATACTTTCCGTTGCCTATATTCAGAGCTTTATACCGGTCGATGCGCGGACTGCCCATCCGGCTGACAAGCAGTTCTACGGCAGCGCCCTCGACAGCCCTTCCGTCCCTATCGAAAATACTCACAACAAACCGGTTATCGCCTTCACGAACAGAGGGCGGTACTTTTAGCTTCCATCCGAGTTCCATGTATCTTTTTAATGTCCTGTCAAACCTGAGACCGGCCTCATACGGATCGTCCTCTACAACCGCATCCCGATGCGACACGCCGACAACAATAGACAGGGCAATCACGCCCATGCCGGCAAATATTATCAATGCTATTAGTGTCTTATACATCATCCGGAACTATAAAATTCGTTTCTCTCGTTAAATTTATATTTTTATTCTTATCGCTCAGCGTTATTTTTATCTTTCTCGCGGCCTTCAGACCCGATGCATCCTTTACCCTCACAAACAACGGCAGCCTATCCCTACCTCCGGCCATTATATGAACCGGCCCATTGATCGACTGCGAGACGGTTTCATTAAATCTCTCCACGCTGACCCGCAAATCAACCGGTTCGTTCCGCATATTCTTTACCGAAAGCACGTATGCATTGATAATGCTCCCATCCTTTGTGAAACGGGCCTCCATAGCATGCGGTAATACGGTGAGGTCTATCCCCGTCCTTGCCGACATCAGATATACATAGAGAACAAAAAATACAATCACAAATCCGCCGACAAGGAAAAAATTCTGCCTGAGAATTCTTCCTTCGCCTGCCGTGCCGAACGCGTAATGAATAAGCCCCTTTTTGCCCTGCCGCGCCATGACCTCATTGCAGGCGTCGAGGCATTCCGCGCAATTGATGCATGCCGCGTTCAATCCTTCCCTTATATTGATATTCGTAGGGCATACATTCTCGCACCTTTTGCAGTTTATGCACTCACCCTCCTGTTTGGGATCAAGCTCTATGACAAGCGTGCTCTGATCGAACATAACGCCCTGGAGCTTTGCGTAGGGACATACGGTAGCGCACCACTCATGCCTTAGAAATGCGTAGTTCAGGAATATTATTGCGGTCATGACGATCCAGAATCCCCATGTGGTCGAGCCTAAATTCCCATTCATTAAATCCGGAATAAATTCATAAGGCGAAACAAAATACCAGATAAGCGACACGGCAACGACAATAGAGATGACGAACGCAGCTACGAATGCAAGTAATTTATAGGCGATACTTTTCTTTTTTGCCTTGTCCACAAAAGGCGTAAAATCGATCAAAACGGTCTGGGGACATAACCAGCCGCACCACACCCTGCCGAATACAAGTGTAATAAAGACTATAAGGAGTGTGAGAAATATGGTCGCGATAAGCACGATAAAAAATTCCTGCATCCATATGGAATAACCGAAAACATGAAGCCTTAACGTGGGGATATCAAAACGGAGCGCGCTCTCGCCCTTTATCCTCACAAACGGGATGCCTATAATAAGAACAGCCTGAATTATTCCGGCAATCCGTCTGAGCGTCCTTATCCTCATGGAATGTCTTATCATAATTTTAATACCCCCTCCATATAACCCTAAGAAAAGAGGCAGGGGGTGGGAGGTGTTTTTTACCCCCCGCCTCGGGGGAGAGAGCCCGATTATTTTTTAATCGATTCGAGATATTGGCCTTCCTGACTCCAGCCGCTTATCTCAGGTGTATACGCGAAGCTGTAAAATATTCCCCATGCGATCAAACCGAAAAAGAGCAACAGCCAGCCTATAGGCAGTCTCTTTTTTGTGTCCTGCCTTTCCATATCCTCAATCTTGTCTATATCTTGAGCCATATTTGCCTCCTATTCCTTTTCTTCCATCGACCTTATATACGAGACGAGAGACCATATCTTCTTCTTTCCGAAGAACTCGCCCCATGAAGGCATTCCGCCCTTTGCCCTTCTGCTTTCGAATTCCATATCCTTTTTTGTGCCGTCGGCAACCGTGAAGAAAAGGGTGTCGTCGCCGATAGGCCCGACAACATATAACCATTCCTTATCGGTAAGGTCGGGGCCTATGTCTCCCTTCGCATCCACGCCGTGGCATGCCGCGCAATTCATCTCGTATATCTTTTTACCCTCGGCAACGGCGTTCATATCTCCTGCAAGTGGGTTCTTATCCCCTTTCGCTATCATAGGAGGTCTCGGCTTTCTCGGAACCGCGTGGCCTATGGACTGCATATATGCGACAAGCGCGTCCAGCTTCGTCTTATCGGAAAGCGAATCGATATCTTCTTTTGTGTACGGGAAACCGAGGGCTTTCATCCTCGCCTCGGTGGCCTTTGCATCGACCTGACGGTCGGCAAGCCAGCCGTATGAAGGCATGTTCGAACCCTGAAACAGTTTTCGCGGATCATTGAAGTGTTTATAATGCCACTTGTCCGTATACTTCCCGCCGACCCTCGCGATATCCGGCCCGGTCCTTTTCGATCCCCATAAAAACGGCTGATCATAGGCAAACTCTCCTGCCTTCGAATACTCGCCGTAGCGCATCACTTCGGCCTTCAGCGGCCTTACGGTTTGCGTGTGGCAATAAAAACAGCCTTCCTCCTGATACACATCCCTTCCGGCAAGCTGAAGCGCCGTATACGGGTTAAGGTTTTGAAGCTTGGGATGCATCTGGGGCGTGAGCATCGGAAAAACCATCATGACAACCGTTCCTATAAGAATGGTAACGGTAACGACAACTGCGAACAAAATCGGTTTCTTATAAATTGTCCCTGCCAT
>JACREW010000047.1 GCA_016212685.1 Nitrospirota bacterium | reverse complement strand
GTGAAAGTCGCAGAAGTAGAGCCATTGACGGAATCGGATCTCCAGAGTTTTATGACTGAATTTGAAAGAGATCCTGAAAATAAACTCCAGAGAGCTGTCAATATTATACTTGAACTATACCATCACGCAAGAGACAGGGACGATCTTGAGGATGTCGCATCATTGATGGAGTCTATTATAGAATTTTCAGTTAAAAATGTCGATTTGGAAAGTGTGGTAGATATTCTCAAAAAGGTAAAAGCAGTTATGGGAGACGAACACGCGTATCCTGCGGCAAATGCCTTTTTGAAGAGGGTTACGGATTATGCAGGATCGCCCGGCATTATAAGTACCGTTGGCTTGATGATGGATAGCGGGCAGGGTTTTGATGAGGATGTTTTAGATGAATTTGCAAGACACCTCAATAAAAATGCAGCGCAATCTTTTATCGATGTCCTCGGCGAATTGCAGAACATTCGTTCAAGAAGGGTAGTAATACATATGCTTTCGATCTTAGGACGTAATAATATGGAAGTGCTTTTTAAAAATCTCCACGATAGGCGATGGTATTTAGTAAGAAATATAGTGCACATAATCAGGCTTATAGGCGCCAAAGATGCAGCCGGACATTTGATAAAGGGAATGAAACATAATGATATAAGGGTAAAGAAGGAAATTATAAAAACACTTGGAGAGATGAGGTCTCCCCATGCGGTATCTGTCATAAAAGAGTGCATTAAAAGCCCTGAGCGGGAGATCAGGCTTGCAGCAGTTAGGGTTATCAGACATATCCGGGCAGCGGATACAAAGCAGATTCTCATGCAACAGATATCGCTGGATGATTTTATTGATAAGGATTACGAGGAGAAAAAAGAGTTCGTTAGAGTCCTCTCACTCTGGAAAGAAGAGGATGTCACTGAATTGATGATAAATATCCTTAAGAAGAGAGCATTTTTAAAAAGGAATAAAAATTATGAGAGTATGGCATGCGCTGCATATGCGCTAGGTCTAATCGGCGACAAAAAGAATCTTCCATTACTCAAGAGATATGCCGGTCTTGGGAATACATTTTTTAAGGAGCACGTCCAAGATGCGATCAGGCGATTAGAGGTTTTTTATGAACGAGATAAGTGAAAAAACTATTTTAAATGACATCATCAATAACCTTGCATTAATGATGAGGACAGCACAGATGCATAACATCAACAATACTGCAGTAATAAATCAGATCGAAAGGGTTGTCTTGCTGGTAAATAGCGTTCTTTCAGAAGCCGGCATACTGAGAATAGACCTTGTGGGAGAATTTATACATATAAATAATGAAAGGGTCAGATATCCTTTAGAACATCTTTTTAATGTTGACAGCCTTATCAAGGAATTAAAAAAAAGAGGAGTCGGAACAATTATCTTTGAAAACAAGCTTGAGATGGAGGAAGTGAAGGTCTTTGTTAAAAGTTTTATTTCTGCCGGTTCTTCTGATAACCCATTCGAAGCTATTTATAGCGCGGTTTCAGGCCTCCGCAGCATTGAGATTGATAGACTAAAAAGCGTGAAAGAACAAGACAGAGACATAAGAAAGATTGTAAAAAAAAGTTATTTTAAAGCAGTAGCTTTTTCAAAGGGGGAGATTAATGTTAATAAGGTAAAGGCTAAAGACGCAGTGAGCGTGAAAAAGACAAAAATGATTATAAGGTCTCTGGTTGACATGATACTTGAAGAAGAACAGCTTTTGCTCGGCATGACTGCTATAAAAGACTATGATGAATATACATATCACCATTCAGTAAATGTAAGCGTGCTTTCCCTTGCATTAGGGCAGAGGCTTGGGTTTGACAAAAAAGCGCTCACAGAACTCGGAATCGCAGCGCTCTTTCACGATGTAGGGAAAGTTACGGTCCCGCCGGAGATACTAAATAAGCCGGCATCATTTTCCGACGAAGAGTGGACAATAATAAGGAAACATCCTGTGTGGGGTTTCAAAACAGAATTAAAAATGAAGACAATTGACCCTATAATTATACGCGCTGCAATCGTATCCTTCGAACACCACTTAAATTATGACTATACAGGCTATCCGAAGTTAAGAATAGCTGCAGGGCTGGACACTTTTTCAAGAATCGTTAGCATTGCAGACCAGTATGATGCCCTGACATCTTCAAGGGTGTACAGGAGAACAGCGCTTTCACCTGACAGGGCATTGAGCATTCTTATTGAAGACAGCGGCAAAAAAGTAGACCCTTTCTTGTTAAAAATCTTTGTGAATATGGTTGGCGTCTTCCCTATAGGAACATTGGTGATGCTTAATACGCAGGAGCTGGGTATTGTATGTGAAAGCAATCCTTTATTTGTCGATAGACCCAAGGTTCGTGTAATTGCTAATAAAAATGACATAAGGAGCGATTATATCGTTGATTTATCCGAAAAAATGCCGGATGGACGATTCGCAAGGAGCATCGGTAAAACACTTGACTGTAACAAATACAAGATAAATCTTGCAGAATATTTGTTTACAGCGCCTGTGCAGACTCCGCCGCAGAATATAACTATCAGCATGTAATCAACACACGAAAGATTGAATAAAAATCAATGCGTGAACTTAAAATGTCAGCGGATAAGGAGATATACTCGGAAATCGACTTCCTGAAATCAGAGGTTAAAAGACTCAGAAAATCCTTAAGCGAATTAACGCCGTCGCTCTCCGCAATCCTTAAAAGACGCGGCTTCAAAATATACAAAAAAGAGTCGTCGGATGATCTCCTCATTCCAGCAGAAAAGTTCATTGACGGCTATTATGAAATGCTCAAGAGATATTCCTTCAGGCTCTTCCTGCGGGATGTCATCAAACACCAGCCGTTGTTTACGCCGGGGCAGGTTGCCAGATACGCGACAAAAGAGGTTACAGGAGAATACATAAATTATCTTGCCAAAACAGGGCTTATTGTTTCAAAAAACGGAGCATATAAGCTCGCCGGAAGGCCTATCAGGAGCTTCGGTGACACGTTAGAGTGGTTTATCGCCGAAATCTTCAAACGTGAATTTTCAGCAGAGACGATATGGGGAGTAAAAATAAAAGGAAGGTCGATAGGAGGCGATTACGATCTCCTGTCAAAGATAGACGGCTCTATCCTTTACATGGAGGTAAAGTCTTCTCCTCCGAGGCAGATATACCAAAAGGAAATTGGCGCCTTTTTTGATAGGGTTTACGATCTTATGCCTGAGATAGCGATATTCTTCATGGATACAGAATTGAGGATGAAGGATAAGATAGTTCCCATGTTCGAGGATGAATTGAAGATGAGGTTCTCCGGGCCTCCTGAAGTAACAAGGATGGAAAAGGAGCTTTTTGAGGTGCAGACAGAAAGGCCGAAAATATTTATAATAAATTCAAAGGACAGTATTGTAAATAATATCGAAAAGGTTTTAATTCGATATTTCAGGGGGTATTCTTAAGAGGAGATTACAGGAGGTAATAAATGACCGAAAATAAAGTTTTATGTATTGTATGCGCGTGGAAGGCTACCTGCCAAAAGCAGTTTTCGATGAAGGCCGGACAGAAATGCGCGGAGTTTGTGAGGGATGTATCGATAAAAGAGGAAAGGGAAGAAAAGAGCGAGAAAGAAAAATAGTCATTTATGTTGTCGTTTATTGACAATTAATGAGCATGGGAGTATATTAAAATCAAATAGCAGCCGAGATCCATTCAAAGAATGGATGCGGGGGACCCAGTATTTGGGGCGTATTCCGATTATCGGATAGGGCACTTCCAGGCCCGAGCCCGTCAGCTAACCTCGTAGGCATGTGGAAGGGCAATGGTTAGAAATTAAAAACCGCCGCCCGGCGGTTTTTTTATTTTCTCCTCTTGCCCCCTGAGGAGGAAGTACTATGATGCGCGACAACGGGTCGCCGGTAAAAGGAGTTGTCAGATCCCTCGGCCTTGTTTTTGGAGACATCGGGACAAGCCCTATCTATACCCTTACCGTAATTTTTCTGCTTACCAAACCTACTGTAACCAATATAATCGGGGTCCTCTCCCTTATTTTCTGGACACTGATAGTGCTTGTTACCATTGAATACGCATGGCTTGCAATGAGTCTCGGGAAAAAAGGAGAGGGCGGCACCATAGTGCTCAGGGAACTGCTCGTTCCCATGCTCAAGACTACGAGGCAAACGGCATTTATTACGCTAATCTCATTCGTCGGAATTTCCCTGCTTGTAGGCGATGGCGTTATCACGCCGGCTATAAGTATACTCAGCGCCGTGGAAGGAATTCTCCTGATCCCCGGATTCGAGAAGACAGAGCAGGAAGCACTCATCGTTATAGCGGGGATTATTGCAATCACTCTCTTTTCTTTTCAAAGAAAAGGAACCGAAAAAATGGCCGGCGCATTCGGACCGCTCACGGTCTTATGGTTCTTAGCGCTCACCATATCGGGGCTTTACTCGATACTCCAGGTTCCTTCGGTAATAAAAGCTGTAAACCCCTACCATGCAATCAAGTTCTTTGCGGAAAACGGTATTGCCGGTTTCTTTGTGCTTTCCGAAGTCATTCTCTGCGCGACAGGCGGCGAGGCGCTTTATGCCGATATGGGGCATTTGGGACGCAAGCCGATTATTAGGGCATGGTATTTTGTATTCTTTGCCCTCGTCATTAATTATTTTGGACAGGGGGCCTTTCTGATTCAACATCCCGATGCAAAGAATGTACTTTTTGAGATGATATTTCACGAAGCGAGGATTCTTTATGTCCCTTTCCTAATCCTCAGCATTATCGCTACCATTATAGCATCGCAGGCTATGATCAGCGGCATGTTCTCGATATTCTATCAGGGAATTACCACCCATATTATGCCTCTTTTCAAAGTGGATTACACCTCTACCGAATTGAGGTCGCAGATATATATCGGCTTTGTTAACTGGTTTTTACTTATTGCAGTTCTCTTTAATATGTTCGAATTCAGGGAGTCAAGCCGTTTGGCAGCCGCATATGGTCTTGCTGTTACAGGGACAATGACCCTTACAGGCATTATGATGACATGGATATTCTATCTAAAAAATAAGCCGGTGAAGGCAGGCATTTCCTTACTGGTAACCTTTGCCGATATAGCATATCTCTTATCGAACATGCACAAAATACCTCACGGCGGCTACTGGTCGATTATTATAGCGCTCATCCCGCTCGGCATAATTATGCTGTATACCTCGGGGCAGAAGAAGTTGTACCGGTCGCTCCAGTCAATGGATCTGGAAGTCTTTCTTGAAAAGTATAATCAGGCATTCAGGAACCTGCGCAAAATAGGGGGCACCGCACTCTTTTTTGCGCGGGACATACAAAAAATTCCGCCCTATATCAGCAGCTCAATGTTCAACAACGGTATTATTTACGAGGATAATATCATCGTATCGATAGTCAGACGTGACGATCCCTTCGGTGTTACAGGCTTTTTCAAGAGAGAGATTGCCGTTGGTTTGCGGCATTTCGAAATTCAAATGGGATACATGGAACCGGCGGATGTAGAGGAGATAT
This sequence comes from Nitrospirota bacterium, assembly GCA_016212685.1. Classification (GTDB taxonomy): domain Bacteria; phylum Nitrospirota; class Thermodesulfovibrionia; order Thermodesulfovibrionales; family Dissulfurispiraceae; genus GWB2-47-37. The sequence continues at coordinate 359 of JACREW010000047.1, read as the reverse complement.
TGAAAGAGGCGGGAATCGATGAGAAGGTCATCTTTTATGGTCTTGAAGATATATTTACCAAGAATATTATCTGGAAACTGTTCTCGATGATAAAGAGATTAACCCCGGCATATGTCCAGTTTTACAAGCTCCCGCCGAATAAGCTCCACGGGGTCATTACGAGGATTTCAATGTAGAAAAATTGATAATATATCCATAATGAGTTGTGGACATAGCTGATAATATAACAAAAATATTGCAAAACTATACCTTTATGATGTCTTTTTGGATAGCAAATTTAATTAGCGCCGCGCGGGTATGCATATCAAGCTTCTCGCTAATATTGGTGTGATGGGCTATTGCGGTTTTGACGCTTATAT
>JACREW010000039.1 GCA_016212685.1 Nitrospirota bacterium | reverse complement strand
CTCAAAAGAAAACAGGACGGCCTGCCTTTCAGAAAGGCTGTCCTTGCTACTGCTCATAAGCTTATTAGAACTATTTTCGCTATGCTTTCTCATAAATCTCATTTCCGTGTTAAGGAGAATTCTTTATAGTTGACTCCTCAGCCTTTAACACCCGCATTTTTACAAGCAGGTCAGGTTTCTTTTTATAAAGCAGAACAACCATTCCTGCCGTCATTGCGCCTTCAAGGATTCCGAGGGGAAGTTGAGTAGGGATGAAGGCAACGAGTATCTTCCAGAAAAGGGGCATGAACTCCGAATCGCCTTTTATTCCGGAGGCAAGCTCTACAGATGTGGTGAAGTATGTTGCCCAATCCGCAAGCAGTCCTGCCATGAATCCTGAAAAAGCTAATCCCCCCGTCCCCCCTTTACTAAAGGGGGGAAAGAGGGGGGTTATTGAGCGCAATGCCTTGAAGGTCAAAAATCCTGCGAATGAGCCCATTACTCCCATCGATACGATGTCCGCTCCCCATGTAGTCAATCCGCCGTGCGCGAGAAAGAGCGCCTGAATGAGAAGGGCAACGGATGTTATCAATATGCTTATTGCCGGGCCGACGAGTATCCCTGAAATGCCTGTGCCGCATGGATGCGAGCATGTGCCTGCCGTAGGCACGGGTCTCGGCATGCACGAAATGATGAATACAACAGCGGCCATCAGTCCGACAAGGGGCTTGAATGAAAGGTCAATTGCCGAGAGTTTCTTGAGCTTGTATAATCCCCATGCTACAAAAGGCACCGCAACCAGAGACCAGAGCAATGCCCAGTTGAAAGGCAGTATGCCTTCCGATATGTGCATGGCATAGGCATTGTCAACGAGCAGCAAGAAGCAAGAAGAAATAAATAGAAATATAATTTGAAATTTGAAATTTGAAATTTGAAATTTCATCGTTTATCCTCCTAAAGTCTAAAGGTTATTCCTGCAAGGAAAGTTAAATCCGTCTCAGGCTTGTTCAATCCGCCCTTAATGCCGAAATCGACTGCGACATTTTCGAATATCGAATAAATCAGCCCCACGAGGATAAATGCAGGATGGGTATTTGATGTCCTATCAGGATTTCTTTCCATCCCGATATTTCCAACAACCTTTAGATCATTCATAATCTCCACTTCAGCGGCAAGAGATGTATGCCATATGTTATTTCTTTTTGCATTTTTGTCTGTCTGAAGTTTGTATTCGTTGTGCGTATAGCCTAAATTCAAATGTAATGCCCACGGTTTTCTCTCTTTTGTGGCTATAAACATCACGCCATATGACAGCTTTCCGTTGCCGAGACCTTTATTTTCATTGCCATTTGGAAGCGTAATGCCCGGCTTAACGGCGAAACTGACTCCATCCTTTTCATAAAACCTCCACTTGACTTCTAAAGACATATCGGATATGCCGTCTCCCTGCTCGGTTGGGTCTGTGGTGACAACCCCGTTTATCCTTGCCTTTTTCCATCGATACGGCAGGCCGAGAACAACATCCACATTATCGGTTACGCCGTAAGAGAGTATTGTTGCCAATTCGCCGCCTGTCTCTTTTTTTGTTTCCCATTTTTCTTCGTCAGTGTTGTACTGCTGCTCTTTTTCGTAGGTGAATTCGCTGTTCACCTCGATCTGAAACTTCCCTTTCCCCTGAGTGCCTGTGTCGTCACTAATTAGCGGATGGGCAGCAAAGGCCGATCCGGACCACAGCAGCACGACCACTATTGCAAGAATCCTTTTAAACATATTTTTCTCCTTTTTCATCGAAGTTTTTGGAATGAGAGGTCTTCCGGCTTCAGGCATTTTGAGCACCGATGAAATTCGTTTTCAGCGCTGCTTGTTTCTACTCGCCCGCCTTCCCATCAACTTAACGGTTCAAACCGATTCTTTTGACAGTGGCTTCAATCGGGCTTTCGTTCCCTTTACGGCTGCGGGACAGCAGGGGATTCGCACCCCTTTCCGCTTCACCATTCCATGTTTTTACAATTTTCGTTTTCCATCCTACCTGCCCAAATATGTGTCTGTTTTCATGTATCACCCCCTTTTGCCATTTTTAACAACGCATTCACAATCGCTACTGCCACAGGCGTTCCGCCTTTCCTGCTAAGGTTTGTTATGAACGGGAAATTCTGTGCAGAAAGAAGCGCCTTTGATTCGAATGCCTTCACAAAGCCGACAGGCACTCCGACGACAAGAATTTGAGATTTGAGATTTGAAATTCGAGATTCGGAATTAAAGACATCAATTATTTTTAAAAGCGCGGTCGGCGCGTTGCCTATGGCGATGATACCTATATTGTTGTCTTCATTTAATGCTTTTTCAACTGCAATCTCTGAGCGAGTCTTTCCTGTTTCCTTTGAGAGCCTTATAACATCCTCGTCATTGATATTGCAGATAACCTTTCCGCCAAATGGATCAAGCCATCTTTTTATTATTCCTGTCTTTACCATCTCGATATCCGTGAGGATGTTCTTTCCGGCTTTTATCGCTTCAAGCCCTATCCTTACAGCATCGGGATGAAACATGAGTGTTTTTTTGAATTCAAAATCCGCGGTTGCGTGGATAACGCGCTGGATTATGGGAACCTGTTCAGGAGGGAATCCGCTCAGGTCGGTTTCCTCAGCTATTATCTCGAAGCTCTTTTTTTCTATATCTTCCGGTCCCAAAGGGATGCATTCGCACAAAAGTCCGTTTGCGGCATGTATCCTTTCGACTACGACCTGAACGAGCTTTTCATGTATTCCGAGGGGTTCCGTATAGATAAATTCCCTGTCCGGATATTGTTCTTCGGCCTCCTTTATTATTTCAGGTATGTCTTTTGTGACGTGCATGCCGCTGCTTAAAAAATAGGGATGGATGATTATTTTTTTCGCTCCGTCCTCGACGCATTTCTTTATCGTATCCGTGATCTCCGGCTCCGCGAATTGGAGATAGGCTACCTTCACACAGTCATCGTCGCAATCCGGATGAATGGCGTTGTGTAAAAGCCTGCCTGCGAGTTCGATATTGTTGGCGTCTTTTTTCGGACTGCCGTGTCCTATGAGTATGATGTTTTCCACGAGGTCTCCTTTATAAGAATTTCACCCTCCCCCTCGCCCCCTCCCATCAAGGGGGGGTAATATTAAGAGTCCCTCTCCCCTTGCGGGAGAAGCTAACCCTTTATTTCCCTCTCCCCTTGCGGGAGAGGGTTAGGGTGAGGGGTATTTATAAATAAAGTCTATAAAATTCTTTGCAGTATTTAAATTGCTTCCGAAATGGATATGCACATAGCTTGCGAGCGTGTTTTTAAACTTATAACCTGCCGTATTAACAAACTCGCTGTGATTGTTTCTGATAGAATAGATTTCGGCTATCGACGGGGACAGTCCCGATTCTACGACTTCGCTAACCCCACCTAACCTCCCCTTAGATAAGGGGAGGCAGGGAGGGGTTATAGGGACAGTCCCCTCCGCTTCTGCCTGCGTGCCGGCTTTTATTTCCGAATAATGAAATTCATGCCCTCTCAGGCTGTCTCCTTTTCTGCCGAGGATGCAGTTATCCTTCAACTCGATCTCCCTATAGCCCAAATGCGCCCTTCCTCTTTTCATCTGTGTTTCGAATGGGAATACATCGGCCGTTTTGGAAAAATTTCCATTAAAGTCATGTATTCCTTTGGACAGATACATCAGACCTCCGCATTCCGCATAGATAGGTCTGCCGGCATCTGCCCAGTCCTTAATAGACGCAAGCATGGATGCATTATCCGATAATTCTTTCGCATACAATTCAGGGTAGCCTCCTCCGATATATACGGCATCAACGCCGTCCGGTATTTTTGAATCGGATATTGGGCTGAATTTTATTATCTCTGCGCCAGCGTTTTTTAATAGGTCGAAATTGTCTTCATAATAAAAGCAGAAGGCTTTATCATAAGCGACTGCGATCTTTATTGCCGATGTCGGGGACAGTCCCGATTCTACGGCTGCGCCCGTAAATCCGGGACAGTCCCCTTCCTCGGAGGAAGGCTTGGATGCCTTCCGAGAATGAAGCGGAAGGTAATCATTCATGACAAGAATTGCTTCTATATTCACATGCTTCAAAACCGTATCCGCAAGCCTTTCGATATTTTCTTCAGCAATAGGATTTTCTTCCGCAACCGTTAATCCCAGATGCCTGTGAGGAATCTCAAAACTCAGATCTCTCGGCAGATAACCAAGGACTCGGACATCCTGCACACTATTTTTTAATCTTTCATAATGTCTTTCAGATGCAACGCGGTTAAAAATTACGCCTGCGAGCTTGTTCCGGTTATATTCGCTGAATCCTTTCACTACTGCTCCTGCGCTTTCGGCCATTCCATAAGCATCGATAACAAGAATGACAGGAATATCGATTAAGGCTGCAAGCCTTGATGTGCTGAAGTCTCCGTCATATAGACCCATAACGCCTTCTACAATCGAGACATCCGCATCCTGCGAGTATTTGCGAAAACAATCTTTCACATAATCCTCTCCGCACATCCACATGTCGAGGTTTCGGGAATGCCTGCCTGTAATGACCCTATGCAGTCCGGAATCTATGAAATCGGGCCCGGCCTTGAAGGACTGCGCCTTTAACCCCTTTTTCCTTAAGGCGGCGAGGATGCCGAGTGTTACGGTCGTCTTTCCGCACCCGCTGTGGGTGCCTGCTATTAGTGCGGCACGCATAAGTTCGCAAGCTCCTTTAAAAGACGCATATTATCCTTGTTCGATTTCACTGCAACCCTGATATATGAATTGTCGAGTCCCATAAAATTCGAGCAGTCCCTTACCATAATCCCTTTGCTTCTAAGGCGTGAGATTATTTCCTGCGCGTTGTCGAACTTTAAAAGGTAAAAATTGGCGGAGGACTGGAAGTAAGTTATTTTCAAGACCCTAAAGCCGTCCTCCAGAGTTTTTTTCTCGCTCCGCATGACTTTAAATGTCTCGTCTCTGTAAGGCTTATCATCGAGCGCGGCTGTCCCTGCTGCCTGCGCGAGCGTGTTTACCGTCCACGGTTCTTTGTATTCCTTAATAATATTCAGAACGGACTTATGCGCCGCGCAGTAGCCTACCCTCAGCCCTGAAAGAGCATAGAATTTTGTCATGGAGCGTAATACAATGAGATAGGGATTGTTTTCGACCTCTTTTATAACCGACTCATACGGCAAAAAGTCTATAAATGCCTCATCCACGACAAGATAGCATCTAAGGTCTTTTGCGGCATTTGCTATTTTCAACACATCTTCTTTTTTGAGAAGCCTGCCTGTAGGGTTATTGGGATTGCAGAGAAATGCAACGTCAACGGAGGTGGTGAGCGAAGATTTGTATGTTGCCGACGAACTGCTCCCCGACATCGCGGCAATGAATTTATCTATATTAAGGTCAAACTTATTTTTCTCCCATAGGATGAAATATTCGACTTTTTTAGGATCGCCGACGGCCCTTTCGTATTCAGAAAATGTAGGGGCGGGAATTAAGACCTTTTCAGGCTTCAATGCCCTGACAACAAGGTAAATAAGCTCCGTGCTGCCGTTCCCGCATATTATCGATTGCGGGCTTATGCCGATATGCTGCGCGATTGCCTGAGTGAGATGTTCCGCGTCCGGATCCGGATAGTTGAACAGATGTCTGCTTTTTTCTTTTATTGCCGAAAGCACGTCTTTAGGCGCTCCCAAGGGATTTATCGAGGCGCTGAAATCGATGATTTCACGTTCATCAATATTGAGTTCCTCCGCAAGTCTGTATATATTGCCGCCGTGAATAGGATTTATCTTTTGCTCATCCATAGATCCCCCTTGCATATAGAACAACCGCTGAAATGGCGATGCCTGCAACGGACGAAAACATTACCACCTTTATTGTTTTTTCCGAGGCGGCGAGGTAATCGACTTCCGTTTCTGTTCCTATATAAGGTTTTTGTACAATAATGCCGCAGTAGGCCGACGGCCCTCCGAGCCTTACGCCGAGTGCGCCTGACATTGCCGCCTCCGGAATTCCGGCATTCGGGCTCGTATGTTTTCTGCCATCACGAAACATGGTTTTAAGCGAACTGTGAACAATGAACGGAGAGCGGAAAGCAACGGCAGATGAGAAGGCTATGAGCATGCCTGTAATCCTTGCAGGGATGTAATTGGCAATATCGTCGAGGCGCGCGGCAGCCCATCCAAAGTTTTTATATCTGTCGTTCTTATAGCCGACCATCGAATCAAGCGTATTTATTGCTTTGTATGCCATTGCAAACGGAAGTCCTCCGAGCGCAAGATAAAACAAAGGGGCTATGACGCCGTCTGAGAGATTTTCGGACAGGGTCTCTATGGTCGCCTTTAATACCCCTTCTTCCGAAAGGTTTTGGGTATCCCTGCCTACGATCATGCTAAGGTTATTTCTCGCATTTTCGATGTTTTTATTTTTCACTTCTCTTATTACAATCCGAGCCGAATTTATTAATTCACGGATAGCTATTGTTGTGGATGTAAGATAGATGAATAGAATTCCGGTCAATAAAGATAAAGAAGAAAGGCGGAAGACGGAGGGTAGAAGCGCGGAGGACAGTAATAATGCGCTTACAAAAACAGAGCAGGTAATTATTGCCGTTAAAGGACGCCGCCCATTTTTTCCTGAAGCGGTGATTTAAAATATCTCCTCAAGAACATTTCTGTTTTCGTTATTGCGCCGCCCATAATCCTTACCGGATGCGGCAGCCTTTTAGGGTCGCCGACGGCAAGGTCGGTTAAGAACGCGAGTATGAGTATTGCCGGTGAAAGGTAAAGGGGATTTAAAAAATATTCAAAGCCAAGCATCATAACCTTATCGTCCTTTTTATGAAATCCATGTCGATATTCGCTTTCACGATGTCTGCGAGGTTGTTTATAGCCTTGTCTTTTATAGCGGTGTAGTTTATTCCAAGTTCGACCTGAGGCAGATTCCTTTTCCTTCTTTCATGATTGATAATGCCTCTCCTGAACGTGTCGTTATCAAAAATGCCGTGAATATAAGTTCCCCAGCAGTTGCCGTTCATCGAGCCGTCGAGGACTTCTGAATCGGCGAACCGGTGAACCGGCGAACCGGTGACACTCCCTCTCCGATTCTCCCCTTCTCCCCTTCTCCGTTTCAGTCTGAATAGCCCGATGTCTCCTGTACTTTGTCCCATATGGATTTCGTAACCTTCTAACTCTGTTTTCTTTAAACTCATAACTCCAAACTCTGAACTCTGAACTATCTCTGCCTCTACCTGTGATGTTACTTTTGTCTTATCGAATACTGTCTCTATATTCAAAAGACCTATGCCGTCAATCTCTTTGTGCCTGCTCTCAACGCAGTGAGGGTCATATATTTTTTTGCCGAGCATCTGGTAGCCGCCGCACATGCCTATAACCCTGACGCCTTTTGAATACGCCCGCTTTATGCTCTCATCGAGACCGGCTTCTTTTAAAAGTATAAGGTCTTTTACGGTATTTTTCGAGCCGGGAACGATTACGATGTCCGCGTTTTCCATATCCGCGGGATTTGATGAATAAATGAGTTCCACGTCCGGTTCATACGCGAAGGGATCGAAATCGGTGAAGTTGGCGATATATTGCAGCCTGACTATGACAACCTTTATTTTTTCATAATTTGAAATTTGAAATTTGAAATTTGAAATTTTCTGAAGGGAGAGCCCGTCCTCTTCGGGCAGGCCTATTTCTTTTATATACGGAAGCACTCCTATCACCGGCTTTCCTGTCTTATCCCTTATCATATCGAGTCCGGGTTTGAGTATTTCGGCGTCGCCCCTGAATTTATTTATCACAAATCCTTTGATGTGCCTGCTGCTCCTTCCGAGGAGTTTAACGGTTCCGTAAATCGAAGCGAAAACGCCGCCTTTATCTATGTCTCCGACCAGGATTACCGGCGCTTTAGCATACTTAGCGGCAGACATATTCACAATATCGACATCCATGAGATTTATCTCCGCAGGGCTTCCGGCGCCTTCCATAATTATAAGGTCGTGCCTTTGGGATAGCCTGTCAAAGGATTCTTTGACCGCAGACCATGCCGTTTTTTTAAAGGCATAATATTCCTGAGCCTTCATAGTCGAATGAACTTTCCCATGAATAATTACTTGAGAGCCCATTTCACCTGAAGCCTTCAGCAATACCGGATTCATATCCGCTGCCGGCTCTATTCTTGCCGCCTCGGCCTGAAGCGCCTGCGCCCTTCCGATCTCCGCCCCTTCCGCGGTTATATAGGAATTCAAGGCCATGTTCTGCGCCTTGAACGGCGCTACATTTATGCCTTCGTCCTTGAATATCCTGCACAGGGATGCGGTGATGAGGCTCTTTCCCGCTCCCGAACCTGTTCCCTGAATCATTAATGCCTTAGCCAAGTGCCGCTCCATTTAAGAGTTTTACAACAGGATATTTGTCCCAGAATTCAATGATATTAATTGCCGCGTTATCCTGCTCTATCCGGAATATATTTTCGAGAGGAATGCCTATAACATGGCAGAGTATTATCCTGTTGACCCCTCCGTGAGCCACAATTGCTATATTTTCAGAGGACAAGCTTTGTTCTGAGAATGCCTTGTTCCACCCTCCCCCTCGCCCCCTCCCCTCAAGGGAGGGGGAATTTTTATATCCCCTCTCCCCTTGCGGGAGAGGGTTAGGGTGAGGGGGATCAGGCCTTTCTATTATTTCATCTAAAATCCTTATGACTCTGTCCCTCACAACGAGTGTGCTCTCCCCGCTCATCGGGCTGTATCTGAGAGGATTTTCTGCCCACGCCTCAAACTCCTGAGGGTATTTCTCTTTTATTTCTGTGAAAGTCATGCCCTCCCATATACCAAAGCTTCTTTCTCTCAGGTCTTCTATTACAATAGGTTTTAAGCCGTGCGGCCTTGCGATTATATCGGCGCTTTTTAACGCCCTGTTTAGAGGAGATGTATAAACAGTTGACATCTGACCATTGACCCTTTTTGTTATAAATGCAGACGCCTTTTCGACCTGAGCAATCCCCTTTTCGGACATTGGAACGTCAATGCTCCCTTTATAGCGCTTTACCTCGCTTCCTTCCGTTGCGCCGTGCCTGACTAAATATAGAGTCGTGACCATGTTATCATCGCCAATAAAAATATTATCTCCGCAAGCTCGCTGACCGCTCCGAGAGTATCGCCGGTAAGACCGCCGAATTTTTTATTAAAAAAATAAACTGACATAAAACAGAAAGAATACAGCACGACTGAGAAAATCGCATAAAAGGCATACTGATTTTCAAAGGCATAACGACTTGCGAGCGTTTGAATCGATATTATTACAAGTATAAGAAGAACGGTAGAAATCGCAAACTCTTTGAACCCGACTTTGTTTAGAAAGATTTTCCCTAATCCGTCTTGCCGCGCCGCTTTACCGTGGAGCGTGGATACAACCATCGCCCATTTGGAAAACACTGGCATAAAAAGCAATGCCGAGTAATAGATAAACGGCAGAAAATGCGATAGGTTCTTAAGCGCGGCATATTTCAGGCCGAGAGAAAAGATTATCGCAGCCGCGCCGATAGGCCCGGCAGCCGAATCTCTCATAACAGCGAGCCTTTTCTTTCTGTCAGCATCGATATCGCCGGATGATTTAACAGCGAGCGCGTCAAAGGTGTCTGAAAGCCCGTCTATATGGAATGCGCCATTTAAGAGCACAGACGCAAGGATTACGAGGCATATGACAAGTTCCTGATGGAATAATAAACCCGTTCCATAATCGACGGCTATAAGCAAAATCCCCTGAATCAACCCGACTATGACGAAAAAAGACGCGCTTTTGGCTATATCGGCCTCATCCGCAGCCGTATTCGTTTTAACCGGGATTATTGTCAGGAACTGAAATGCAATCAACATCTGTTTTATCATTTAACTCCTAACTCTGAATGAACTCTAAGCTTTTTCAGATACCCCGGCCTCGCCGAAGGTCGCCATCTCCTTATATATTTTCAGCCCGGCCTCTATCATGATCATCGCCAATGCCGCTCCTGTGCCCTCTCCGAGCCTTAAATCAAGGTCAAGTATCGGTCTTAATCCCATTTTATCGAGGATTGCCTTATGTCCTTTTTCTACAGAGTTATGCGCTGCCAGCATGTAATCTTTAACCTCCGGCTTGATGCAGTAAGCGATGAGCGCTCCCGCGGTAGAGATAAAACCGTCAATGACGACGGGTATTCTGTTCGCAGCCGCGCCCAAAACAAGCCCTGCAATACCTCCTATCTCAGCGCCGCCTACCTTTGAGAGGACATCAACGGCATCCTTCGGATCAGGCTTGTTCATTTTTATGCCGTCTTCGATTACTCTGATCTTATTTTTCATGGATTCGTCGGTTATGCCGGTGCCTCTGCCTGTAACATCGGCAACAGGCTTGCCTGTAAGCACCGATGCGATAGCGCTCGACGGGGTGGTATTGCCTATTCCCATATCGCCGGTGCCGAAGATCTTATACCCTTTTTTCGCATATCCTTCGGCAAGCTCGATCCCTATCTCAAGACACCTTACGGCATCGTCTCTTGTCATGGCAGGGCCTTTTGTGAAGTTTTTTGTGCCTTTTACTACCTTCATTTTTGCGAGGCCCTCAATCTCTCCGAAGTCGTGGTCCACGCCTATATCCACGACAATGACCTCGGCTCCAGCGTGCCTCGCAAGGACATTTATCCCTGCGCCGCCTCTGAGGAAATTCAGGACCATCTGCGGGGTGACCTCTTTAGGAAACGCAGATACGCCTTCTTCGGTGACGCCGTGGTCTCCCGCAAAGGTAAAGATTACCTTCTTGTCCAGCAGAGGACTGTTGTTTGCCGCAATGGCAACAAGCCTTCTTGCGAACTCCTCGAGCCTTCCGAGACTTCCTACCGGTTTCGTGAGGTTGTCGAGGTGTTTTTGCGCGGACTCGTACCAATCACCGTCCACCGGTTTGATATTTTTCAGTGTTTTGCCAAGCAAATCCATTTTTTATGCCTCCTGCTTTATTTTTAAAGGAATCCCCGCTGTTACAGAATACACTTCATTCGCAATGCCTGCGACCTTTTGGTTCAGATGGCCTGCCATGTCTCTGAATCTCCTTGATAGTTCATTATCCGGCACAATCCCCATTCCCACCTCATTAGAGACAGCGAACAGTGAACAGTGAACAGTGGACAGCGAACTGCAAAAAGTCTCTATTTCCGTTCCGATGTCTTTATCGGCAAGCATCAGATTAGAAAGCCAGAGGGTCAGGCAGTCGATAAGGATTACGTCGTACTTCGCATGGATATTGTTTATCAGCGCCGGGATATTGAGCGGCTCTTCAATTGTTATCCACTCTTCTCTATGAGTCGAGTCTACGACCGAACGCTCTTTTTTATGCTTTTCGATGCGTTCTTTCATCTCACTATCCAATGCCTGTGCAGTGGCGATGTAAGCTTTTTTGCCTGAATGGAGGGACGCCTTCTCAAGCGCAAACCTGCTTTTGCCGCTCCGCGCCCCGCCGATAATGAATGTTATCAATTCAGCCCTCCAAAACAAAAAATCCTCAGAGCAATACGCCCTGAGGATTGCACCCTGTTTCCTTCATCCCCACCTTCTTCCACGAGAAGGTTTTTGTAGTTATCAGTGTCGTTTACAGGCAGGTCTTCTGGCTCCCGGTTCGCTCTACTCACCGGCCTTCCCACCCTCTTGGGCAGTGGCTTAGTCGGCTTTTGTCCCCGGTTACAGCGGCGGGACCGCTCCTGAATCCAACAGGATTCCCTATTATGCCTTTCGGCGCCTGAATGCGTATATTTTATCCGATTGGTTATTGGAAATGTCAAGAAACCGGAAACAAAATTAATGCCAATGACGATGTAATTTTAATCCGCTGCAAGGCCGCATCCTGTGCTATAATCATTACGAATAAAACCTTCCGGCGATATTGAGAGGTATTGAAAAGCGATGAGGGTTGAAGGTCGAGGGAGTAAGGGAAAGGATTTAAAAAATTTAATGCCTGATGCTGAAGTTCACAAAGATAATTTATGCGTCTAATATCAGTAGTGTCCGGTTAAGAACCGAATAGATCCAATTGGTTACAATTCGGTTCAGTGTTCATACTGTAATCCGCCCTCGCAAATGCTTGCTGCAAGGGCAT
>JACREW010000052.1 GCA_016212685.1 Nitrospirota bacterium | reverse complement strand
GTGATACGGGCGGATACCGCGCCGCCGAAATACTCGCCATTTATCGACCCGTATATATCGGAAAGATTATGATATTTGCCCTGCGCGTTAATAACGGTTTTTCTAATAGTCTTCTTCAAGCATCCGCTGTTTTGCCTTATAAAATCTCTTATCAACGGTGTGCTGCCTTTTCTCTTTCTTATGAATTGCGCTACTTCCGAAATCACGTCACTCCCGGCGTTGAGGAACATCCTGTGCAGCCTGACCGATATGGTATTGCCGCCAGGTTTAACGGAAATCATGCTTGTGGAATTATCGGTTATTATCAAAAAAACAGGCCTGCCTATCAATTTTTCAAGACAGCCTCTCAAATAAATTTCCGAATGCGCCAATAATAAAGTTAACTGCTCTGCGGACATGGATATAATATACCAGATAATCCTATCTAACGCTTGACAGAACAAGGCATTATGCACTAAATTAAATCCTTATGAGAAAGCCTTTTATAGCGGCAAATTGGAAGATGAACAAGACCATCGGGGAGACCAAATCCTTCCTCGATGAATTCATCCCTCTCGTTAAGGACGCTAAAGATGTAGACATAATAATAGCGCCTCCTTTCACGTCGCTGGGCATAGCTTCAGCGATGCTGAAAGATACGAATATCCAGCTTTCAGCACAGGATATATTCTACGAAGAAAAAGGAGCGTTTACGGGCGAGGTATCGCCTGTGATGCTCGCCGATGCCGGATGCGAGCATGTGATAATCGGGCATTCCGAAAGGCGCCAGTATTTTCACGAAACAGACGAAATCGTGAACAAAAAGATTAAGGCTGCAAGAAAGCAGGGGCTCGACGTGATATTCTGCATCGGCGAATCCCTCGAAGAAAGGGAATCCGGAAAGACATTAGATGTCCTGGAAAGGGAAGTGGAAAACGGGCTTAAAGATGTGCCTGCCGACGGTATTGTCGTGGCTTATGAGCCGATATGGGCTATAGGAACGGGAAAAACGGCGACGATAGAACAGGCTCAGGAAGCCCACAAATATATTCGTGAGAGGCTCGCTTCCATTTACGGCAATAAAGCTAATGAAATAAGGATACTTTACGGCGGCAGCGTAACGCCGGATAACGTAGATTCGTTAATGGCCTGCGAAGACGTGGACGGCGCCCTTGTAGGCGGCGCGAGTTTAAAGCCGGACAGTTTCGCACGGATAGTAAAATTCAAAAAATAGACAAATAAATTTCAAAGGAGATAAAGAATGACAACCTTCTTAATAGTCATACATCTGATAGCGTCCCTGTTCTTGATCGCAGTGGTGCTGCTTCAGAGCGGAAAAGGCGCCGAGATGGGAGCGGCCTTCGGCGGTTCGAGCCAGACCATTTTCGGAAGCAGGGGAGCGACTACATTCCTGAACAAGCTTACCACAATCGCAGCGGTCGTATTTATGCTCACATCCCTTGCTCTGACCATGGCGACGACAAAGACCACTTCCGTCATAAAACAGACCGCTCCTGCAGAACAGAGGGCATTGCCGCAGCAACTGCCGCAGCAGCCGATGCAGCAGCAGACACCGCAACAGCCTATAAACAAATAGTGAGCGCTGAGCGGTGAACAGTGAGCAGTTACTGAAAGCCATCAAGTATTTTTTTTACTGTTTACTTTTTAGTGTTTACTTTTTAGTGTTCACCGGCTGTGCCAAAGAACCGGAGATAAAATATCCCAACGCCATCACCATAGGTTTTTTAGCTGATGCTAAGAGACTTCTGCCCCTCCTCGCTTCCGACAGCGCTTCAGCCGAAATAACCGGCCATATTTTTAACGGCCTCACAAAATACGACAAGGATATCAAGCTGACCGGAGACCTTGCAGAATCATGGGATATAAGCCCTGACGGACTTAAAATAACTTTCCGGCTCAGAAAGGGCGTTAAATGGCATGACGGCGCTGAGTTCACATCCGATGACGTAATATTTACCTATCAGACCGTAACAAACCCCAATATACCGACGCCTTACAGCAGCATATACGGCCCTGTTCAAAAAGTAGAGGCGATTGATAGATATACTGTAAGGGTCGCATACAAAGAGCCTTACGCGCCCGCGCTTGAGTCGTGGGGAATGGGAATCGTTCCCAAACATGCGCTTGAGGGAAAAGACCTGAAATCTCCGGAGATAAACCGGAATCCTATAGGCACCGGGCCTTACAAGCTCAAGGAATGGGTAACAGGCCAGAAGATAGTCCTCGAGGCATTCGACGATTATTTCGAGAAACGGCCTAATATAGACAGGTTCACGGCAAGAATAATACCGGACACGGCGACAATGTTTTTGGAATTGAAATTCGGAGGCATAGACTTCATGGGGTTAACGCCTCCACAGTACAAACTTCAAGCCCAAACAGATTTCTTCAAAAAATATTTCCAGAAGTTCAGATACCCTTCATTCGGCTACACGTATCTCGGTTATAACCTTCTCAATCCTTTATTTTCGGACAAACGGGTAAGACAGGCAATATCTCATTCCATTAACAAAAAAGAGATCATAGCCGGCGTGCTGATGAGTTATGGAACTCCATGCACTGGCCCCTTCCCGCCGGAATCATGGGCGTTCAATCCTGACGTGAAAGATTACGAATACAACCCCGGCAAGGCGGAAAAACTGCTTTCAGAAGCCGGATGGCAAAAAAATCCCGAAGGCATGCTTGAGAGAGGCGGTAAAAAACTGGCATTCACAGTTCTCGTGAATCAGGGGAACGAAGCGCGGCTCAAGACAGCCCAGATAATAAAAGAGCAGCTCAAAAAAATCGGGATCGATATGACTATTAAGGTCCTCGAATGGCAGGCCATGCTCCATGAGTTCATAGACAAAAAAAGGTTTGAGGCGGTCATTATGGGGTGGTCATTGTCGAGGGATCCGGATATTTACGACATTTGGCATTCATCAAAAACAAAAGAAGGGGAATTCAATTTCATTTCGTATAAAAATGAAGAGGTCGATAAACTTCTTATTCAGGGTAGACAGACCTTTGACATAGGAAAAAGGAAAAAAATTTATAACAGGATACACGAGATATTAGCCGAGGAACAGCCGCAAACATTTCTTTACGTGCCCGATGCGCTTCCGGTTCTTCACAAGAGATTCAAGGGGGTCGAGAAAGCGCCTATCGGCATATGGTATGACTTCATTAAATGGCAAGTGCCGAAGAATAAGGCGGAGTGGTATAATAAATAAATTCGTTGATTTCACGAAAATATAGGTAATGATGCTAAAAAGAATAATCTCATTAACTGCGGCGTTAACATTAAGCTGGTTGCTGCTTTCATCAATCGCATCCGCGACATTGCCTAAAGCCGACAAGGTGGTGGTTATAAAAAGCAAAAGGCTTATGATGCTTTTAAAAGACGGAGAGATCATAAAGAGCTATAAGGTTTCACTCGGTAAAAATCCGGTAGGGCCTAAAATACAAGAAGGAGATCAGAAAACGCCCGAGGGGACTTACGTCTTAGACTCAAAGAAGACGAACAGCAAGTTTTATCTTGCAATTCACATTTCCTATCCAAACAAGTCAGATATATCAAATGCGCAGAAGTTGGGCGTGCCGCCGGGCAACAGCATAGCCATTCACGGGCTGCCAAAGGATTTTGAGGACATCGATAAGTTTCAGAGGCGGCTGGACTGGACAGACGGCTGCGTAGCGCTTACTAATCAAGAAATGGATGAGATATGGCAGCTTGTTTCGGAAGGCACGCCCATCGAGATAAAACCGTAGCAGTCAATCTCTAATGAGTGAATGGTATTGGAGCGACTTCGGCAGCCCAAGCGTAACATGGATGTTTAAGCGGGCTGGCGTAGCTTCGGAGGTGGGCTGGATGCCTGCCGAGAATGAAGCGGAAATACTATTTACTCATTAAATAAGCGGCTTCCCAAATTACCTATAGAGCATCTCGAATAAATTTTCCGCGCGATCCCTGTCTATCTTATTCAGGATTATGTATTCCCCCATCGCAGCCTCTCTATTGCCGCTGAGAAAATATGCCATGCCGATATTGAAGCGGGTGACCGGATTATAAGGATCTATATCCAATGCCTGCTTCAACACATCGAGCGCTTCTAAGTATTCGTTCATAATAATATGCAGGGTAGCGAGCTTATTATAAATAGAGGCATCCGGCTTCAGTCTTAAAGCCTGCCTATACGCTTCGACAGCTTCCTGATATTTGCCGGACTTGTAATAAGCAAGACCGCGCTGAAAATATTCCTCTGCGCCATCTCGCTTTTTTTCAGGTTTTCTATGCTCTGGGATATCGGCAGATTTTTCTATGATAGCTTTGTTGCTTTCGGGCAATGGCTTCAGTGTTGGGACAGAGACGGCAGGAGCGGATGCCTGAAGTTCCGGCGCCGTTTCCCTCTTTGCCGCCTTCGCCGATTTTTTATATATCGAGATCTGCTTTCTGATATAGTCGGCATGGCTGTAATCCGAAGAATATTTGACCTCAGTCGTATGCTACTGAGGGCTCTCGTTGAGATGGAGGGGGTGGTTCTTTATTCTCCTCAAAACCCCGAAGCACAGGCTGGCATCGTCTCCTGGAACATTCCGGGT
>JACREW010000041.1 GCA_016212685.1 Nitrospirota bacterium | reverse complement strand
TCGCCTCTTTTTTTGCATCCAGTTATCATGCCAGATTTTTAGCCTCTTTTAAAACCCTCAAATCTTTGTCAGTTATGCCTTCCCTGCCATAAAAGCCGCTTGCTTTACCCACTCTCTTACACGATGAGCCAATATTTTCAGGCTATTCGACTACCAGGTCTTGCTGAACTCCTTAATACAGATAATTTCAAAAAAGAAAATTATTTTGATATCGATGGGCATAAAATAGCTACACGATTTAGCTTGGTTGATGAATTTAAAACTGCTTTAAAGCATCAGTACGGCTCCAACATTGAGTTTGTCGTTAAATTTTTTGCAAATAATGATAAACTCATCTGTAAACACAAATTCCTCCTAACAGATGGCACAGATATGTTCAGCAATGATGGAAAAATCCAATATGATGCTTTTTTAGGGGAGGCGATTTATTATCTAAACAAACTAAAATAATTAATTTGCGTTTGAAAAGGAGAGAGGCTCCAAATAGAAGAGTACAAAATGGGAATATGCTGCGATTTATCTTCTACCCATGCCGTGATATTATAGGCGAGTAGAAAGTCAGAGGCCAAAATAGTTAATACTGTTGCCAACTAGTCACTCCACGGGGTCGGCTGGAAACGACCCCGCCTCCCCGTGATTCAAACGTTTAGCGAAAAATAAAATTTGCCTATTCACTATCATTAATGCTATCGTTAAAACTAACATAGGAGGTATCACCAATGGCTAAAATCCCGAATATGGTTCCGATCACCGACCTTCGACAGGATGCAACTTCAATCGTAAAGCGTGTGACATCTTCCCGTGAGCCGCTCATTATAACGCAGAGGGGAAGAGCAGCAGCAGTGATGGTCAGTATGGAAACATATGAGCACACGCAGCACGAGCTTGAGATTCTTAGGTTCCTTGCCTCTGGAGAGAAGGAGATCGAGGCAGGCAAAGGCTATGACCTCGACGTGGTTCTTGCAGAGGCCGACTCTCTACTTGAGGGAATGAAAAGTTGAAGGTCCGCTTCACCCCTTCTGCCCGCACCCAGTTCCTTGCTGCCATAGCCTATATCTACCGAGAAAACCCAACGGCGGCAGTTGCCTTCCGGCACAAGGCAGAAAAGGTACTGTCAAGACTTCAGAAATTCCCTCAGTCCGGCAGGATGTTGCCGGAATTTCCTAACCTTCCCTTTCGAGAAATTATAGTCGCTCCATATCGTTTTTTCTATCGCATAAAAAAGAAGGTTGTTTGGATTGTGGCTGTATGGCATGGCGCACAATCTCTGGAAGAGCCGCATGAAACCTAAAGCACCAAGAATTTCTTATTTCACCTTTATGGAATAAGCAACAAAACAAGATCAATAGAAGGTCTGCTTATCTGATCCTCTTTGATATCGCCTTGAACTCCTCTGTTCCCGCCACTTTAAGCAACTGAAATAAAACCGTCTCCGTGCATGTTATTACAGCGCCGGCGTCGCGCATGAATTCAATAGCCGTCTTCCAGTTCGCCTTAGCCCTTGAGCAGACCGCATCGCTTACAAGATGGACATTGAATCCTTCCTTCAAAAGCCCAATGCATGTTTGAAGCACGCAGATATGCGTTTCCATTCCGGCGAATATGATTGTTTTCTTGTTGAGCTTTTTCATTTCATTCAGGAAATTCGGTTCTTCGCAGCAACTGAAGGTCAGCTTTTCAACAGGTTTATACGAGGGCAAGGCATCTTTTATTTCAGCTACTGTCGGCCCAAGTCCTTTTGGATATTGTTCGGTAACTACTACAGGGATATTCAGCATCTTTGAAAGCTCGATCATATGGAGGCAGTTTTTGACAACCTCATCACGCATCTTCATGACGCTTGCAAGCCTCTCCTGAACATCTATAATTATCAATGCTGCATTGTCTTTATTTAGAAAAAACCTATCCATGCAAACCTCCTGCAAATAATATTAATGAGTGTGTTAGTAAAAACACTTTTGTCATTCTCCGGCTTGACCTGAGAATCCAGTATTGGCGCTGGATTCCCGCTTTCGCGGGAATGACGGTTTTGTGATTTTATTTGTGACCGCCTTAGTAAATAACACCAATTATAGCATTTCTAAGAACTTCTAAACTTGCTTATCCCTTGTCTCAAATCCCGATTTAGAAATTCTAAAATAGTTCCCTCTCCCGCAAGGGGAGGGGGAACTACTTGGAAAACAATTTTATATCTCTGTTTTATCCCCTGTAGTCTTGGTGCGAGGTTATTCATTCTGTTTGAGACAAAATTTATCTCAATTGTTTTACAAAATATTTACATTGCACGCATTCATTTAGATTTTGTATGCTATTACCCAATATGTCTGGAATAATTCTGGAATAATTCGGCAACAGAAGGGGCGCAAATGACGGAAAAACTGAAAGGAATGGCCCTTAAATGGAAATTAATGGTACCCATTATTATTATCATGATCGGTATCGGCATTGCCAACAGCACATGGATGGGTATGAAGGTAAAAGAGCTTTCTATCGAGAAAAGCAAGGAAGACCTGACCCATATATCAGAAACCGTATTCGGAGTTATGACCGGATACATGAACACAGGCATGATAGCTGACCATAAAAAGCCCTTCCTCAATCACATGAATAAAATGCTCCCTGTAAGGATGATATGGGGCGAGTTGTTGGACAAACAGTACGGGAAAAAACCAGCAGGTGAATATCCAAAGGACGAATTGGAAAAAGAGGCATTTAAAACCGGAAGGCCTGCTTTTAAGCTCGAAAAGATCAAAGGCGAGACATACTTAATGGGAGTGTTCCCTTACGTAAATGTTAAGGATTACATGGGAACTAACTGCCTCAACTGCCACTCAGAAGGCGTAAAGGAAGGCGACGTCCTCGGCGCCCTTAGCATAGGCGTATCGATTAAAAAGGCGGAAGACGCGGTAGCCAGGACAAGAATCTTTATAGCGGGCATTACGGTTCTGCTTTCGGCAGCGAGCATCGCCTTTATATATTTCGTTCTCGGGATATCCCTCAGCAAACCTCTCGATAATGTGATAACTGTAGTTGAAGGCGCGGCGCATAAAGACTTCAGGAAAAGACTGGAGGTAAAGTTCCGCGACGACATCGGCAAACTCTCGGAGTCCATAAACAGCATGTCGGGGGAACTCGCAAATGCTATGAGAAACGTTGCTCGTGCGGCCTCCGATCTCTCGAACAACTCCGGAGTGCTTAAAGCCGCAGTTGAAGAGACCGCAGAAGGGACTAATAAACAAGCCCAGCAGGCGTCACAGATTGCGGCTGCAGCCGAAGAGATGTCCCAGACGGTGACCGAGATCGCAAGAAACAGCTCTTCAGCGTCGGACTCAGCGCGCGATGCCATGAATGTGGCTAACAAAGGCAGGGATGTAGTGGGTCAATCCGTCGAAAAGATAAATTCCGCAGGCGATGCAACGCAGGAACTGGCGTCCATGATAGGAAGGCTTAATTCGCGGGTAACCGAAATAGGAGAAATAGTTTCGGTCATCAGCGATATAGCGGACCAGACAAATCTTCTTGCCCTTAACGCAGCCATTGAGGCGGCAAGGGCGGGGGAACAGGGGCGCGGTTTTGCCGTAGTTGCCGATGAAGTAAGGAAGCTTGCCGAGCGCACAATGAAGGCCACTACCGAAATTTCCGGCAAGATACGGTCGGTTCAAGACGATTCGGAACAGACAGCGCATTCGATGGAAAAGGCGCTTACCCATGTAACTGACGGCGTCACCTTTATGGAGACGGCAAAAGAATCTCTCGGCAGCATCGTGAGATCCATTCAGAAGACGGCTGATGAAATATCTCAGATAGCGGCCTCGGTTGAACAGCAATCGGCTGCATCCGAAGAAATAGCTAAGAATATCGAAGACATATCTCTTATTGCCAAAAAGACGCAGGAGTCTACAGAAAACCTGAAGAGGATATTCGAGGGGCTTAACAGCCTTTCGGTGAAGCTCGAGAGTACGGTAGACGAATTTAAATTCGAATGAATGAGAGAAAATCGGCGATAACGGATACGGCCTCTTCAATAGAGGCCGTATCCGTTTGTATTGTAAGCTCCGGATTCAACGGCTCCTCATAGGGAACTTGCACTCCCGGCACAGGCCATCCGGCCCGGCCCTTTTTATAAATATCCTTAGGCGCGCCGCGGGTCTCTTTACGCGATGTTTCCCGCTCGGTACAAGTCTTGATGGAACATTTAAGGTAAATCTCGGCAAAACGGGGAATAAGATGCCGCGCAAGCTCCCTCCACCGCCTCATGTTCCCTGTGGCGTCAATGATCACATTACGACCGAGTTCCGAGATCGTCTTAGCCGTATAGACAATGACACGGTAGACAAGTTCCCTTTCCTGCTCGGAGTAGGTAGGCTCGGGCGTAACGATCTTCCTCAGTTCATCCATCCTGAGAATGATGAAGTCAGGGAACCGTCCTTTTATGCCGTCGGCAATTGTGCTTTTGCCGCTTCCCGGCAGACCCGTTATCCATATGACAAAGCCGCTCATAATTTAAAGGATAGCATATTCAAAGCTGAAGACAAAGTATTGAAGCGACTTCGACAGCCCGAGCGTAACCCCTCCCTGCCTCCCCTTAGATAAGGGGAGGTTAGGTGGGGTTATCGCAGCTTCGGAGGAAGGCCGGATGCCTTCCGAGAATGAAGCGGAAATGCTTTGTCTTCAGCGTATAAATAAAACGGATCGGCATTTGACTAAACCCCTTTTATGAAGGTAAAATTTCCCCATGCAGCACTCTGATTTCGTCCCCCTCCATTTGCATACTGAATACAGCCTTCTGGACGGCGCCATAAAGATAGACGAGCTTGTCGAGCAGGCGTCCGCCTATAAAATGCCTGCGGTCGCGATCACCGACCACGGCAATCTCTTCGGCGTTATCGATTTTTATAAACGGGCGATGAAAAAGGGCATCAAGCCCATTATCGGCTGCGAAGTGTACGTCGCCCCCAACAGCAGGTTCGACAGGTCAAAGACCAGTATCGACAACGGCCTTTCCGACGAGGCCGCGGCATTTCATCTTATACTGCTGGCGCGCGACAGCATGGGGTATAAAAACCTCGCAACCCTCGTCACAAAGGCGTATCTGGAGGGTTTTTATTACAAACCGAGAATAGACAAAGATCTCCTTGAACAATACAGCGGCGGACTTATCGGCCTTACTGCATGCATTAAGGGGGAAGTGCCTTATTATCTCAGAAACGGCAATAAGGAAAAGGCGCGGGAGGCAGCGCTTCGATACAAGCATATGCTCGGCCCTGAAAATTTCTATTTCGAGATACAGCATAACGGCATGCCGGAGCAGGAAGAGGCAAATAAACTCCTCGCGGAGCTTTCGCGTGAACTCCATATTCCGCTCGTTGCGACTAACGACTGCCACTACCTCAGGAAAGAAGATGCAAAGGCCCATGA
>JACREW010000048.1 GCA_016212685.1 Nitrospirota bacterium | reverse complement strand
GACAGGCTCACCATGACACCTTGAGCCTTCGGCGTGAGCAATGTCAGGCTGAGCCTGTCGAAGCCTCAGTCGAACGCTTGTCGAAGGGCTGGATTCCCGCGAATGACAAATAATGTGGCATTACAAATGTATTTCTTAGTAGATAACGATATGAAGATGCACAATAAAGCATATAGTTGCTTCTCTGGTGCAGCACACGCTTGGCAAATCAAATCATGTCTATAGTTGTGTCTGACCCCAGAAACTAACGTGACCCCAGAAACTAACGGAGACTAATGGAGAAATGGAGACTACTCGTCGTTGAGCTTTGTCATTATCTATTTTGTCATTATCTATACTGAATGACTGCTTAGGGCATTAGCCCAGAGGAAGGAATCATGACAACAATAGTCACTTGGAAAACACTATCACTTTTTCACTCTACTGAAGAAATCCCAGGTGTTTTTATGATTGCTGATTCCAGAGTTTCTCAATCAGGCAGTCAAATGGTTAACGTGTTGACTGATCGTTGCGCGAAGTTATTTGAAATAGATATCCGCGTTCACACAACAAATGGACCGGAATGTCAACGGATTGGAGTCGCTGTCGCAGGAAATAGCTTGGTAGCACATAACTGCGTATTTTGCATGCAGCAAATACTTAGCAATCTCGGCGGAGAGAGTCCTCCCATACTTCCTGAAGTGGCCGAATTTGCAAACCATGTTTTGACCAGCATCTCTCTGGATGTAAGCCAGTTGCTGACTACGCCTGCTCAAGCAGAAGTCATTATTATGGGAACAGCTTCAAATGGTGAATATGAAGTAATCTCGGTTCGTCCATCATCTGCCAATCCATCTCAATACTTGACTGAAACCATTACGAGTTTTCCTTATGTAATCGGTAGTGATGCCAAGTTTTTTTTAGAAGAATATGAAAAACTAGTTTCGCCAGATCTGCCTAAGCAACATGTTGAACAATTGCCATTCCTCGTATTCGATAGGCTCTTTCTAAATAAACAAAGTCTAAGAGCGACCGGTGGAGAAATGCAGATATTAGTCTTGGAGCAGCATGAACTAAAAAGATACTCTCCTCAAAGATGGAATCCAGAAGACCAAAGATATGAATGCTATATGTTTGGCATAGATATATCAAGGTTGCAAATCGGAAATTGTTGTGTTGGTGCACGCCCATGGCTACTGGACGACATACAAAAGTAATGATCATTTTTGCTAACAATCTGCGCCACTGGATTGCAGGGATGCTCACGCCTCCCCGTGAGAAGGCACGTTAAGTCATAAAATAAAAAATTGACAAAACTAAAGGTATGATATAAAGTAATACCGGAGGTGTTTTGTGGGCAAAACAAAAATTGCGATTACTTTGGATGAACAATACATTGATCAGTTGGACACATTTGTTAGTAAACATATTTTTCAGAATCGCAGCCAGGCTATTCAAGAGGCTGTAAAGGAAAAACTTGCTCGGATAAAACGCACCCGTTTGGCTAAAGAATGCGCGAAACTTGACTCGACCTTTGAAAAGGCAATGGCGGATGAAGGATTACCCGAGGATTTGAGCCAATGGCCCGAATACTAAGGGGTGACATCAGATGGGCTGATTTAAACCCGGTGCGCGGCCATGAGCAGGCGGGGTTACGGCCTGTTTTGATTTTAAGTCAGGATATTTTCAATGAGCGATCAGGGACGGTTATTGCCGTAGCTCTAACCAGTCAGCCACAGAAAGCGGGGTTTCCTCTTAGTTTTGAATTGAAGACTGCAAATTCACCTAAACAGTCATGGGTAAAAATAAGCCAGATTCGGACGCTTTCCGTTGAGAGGATTGGAAAAATAATCGGACGAGTTTCTCCCGAAGAAATAGAACAGGTTGTTGAAGGACTAAATGAGATAATAGGGTCATAATAAATCACTCTGCGGACAGGCTATTGCCTAAGCCGCCGTTGCCTGTTTCGGGCGGTATGCCTCAACAGCCGTTTCAATAAAGTTTTATAGGCAGTTTACCTTGAAAATCAATTTCTCCCTTCAGGCATTTTATCACAGCCGCCTGAGCCTGCTCTGAAGGCTCGTAAGCCGCGATGAGAATATCCGCCTTTTTGAAGTGCCTTAAAACATAAGGGCTGCCGAATGAAATGACCAATGATTTTTTTGAGTTCAGGATAAGCTCGTCAATACGATTTTTTTCTTCATCGCTTAATCCCGAGATTCCCTTCCACGCGGCAATGCTTATGAATATCGCGATGATCAAAAGCTCAGAGTTATGAGTTTGGAATTCCATGTTGAAATGATTTTTCAATAGTGATGATTTATAAATCTTACTGTCGCCCGCAAATACAAGATTTGCATCTTTATCGCTCGAAAGCGGCAATATATCCGAGCTGTTCTTTATCAGCGTTATCGACATCTCGGATACCTGTTCCGAAATCAATGCATGGGCTTTATAATTTACATCCGGCCTTTTGATATCGCTAATCCGTTTTTTTGCATACATTATGCGCTCTAATGCGCTGTCAATCTGATCTTCGCTTATCTCTTTGGAGCCGATGGCCGATAATAGCTCCTTTACCGTCACATCAGCGTCCACAGGATGGAGCAGGATATCAACGCCTGCATTTATGCATTCGGCAGGGATATTTCCGAAGTCTTTCAGGGCGCTCATGTTCAGGGCGTCCGTGATTATGAGGCCATTAAAGCCTAATTCTTTTCTCAATAAATCCGTGATTATCTTTTTGGAAAGACTTGCGGGTTTTAAATCCAATGCCGGCACTTTAAGATGCCCGATCATTATGCTGCCTGCGCCCGCTTCTATTGCCCTGATGAAAGGCATGAGATTGGTTTTCATTAGATCATCCTTGGACTTGGTAATAATCGGGAGGGCTATGTGCGAGTCAACCGTTGTATCTCCATGTCCGGGAAAGTGCTTGGGACAGCTTATTAAGCCTGAGACTTCGAGTATCTTTATGTAGTGCGAGCCGAACCATGCCGTTGTTTTGGGATTGTCCGAAAAAGCCCTTGTGCATATTATGGGGTTGTCCGGATTTTGGTTTATATCCATTACCGGAATCAAAGGCATGTTTATCCCTATATCTATCGCCTCGTATGCTATAGCCTGTATTACGATGTCGAGGAGCAATATATCCTCCGGCCTGTTTTTATCTATAGCGGCTGCTGTAGCCATCTGGAACGGGAAGTACGTCGCATTTCTGAACTGCTGTCCTGCTCCGCGCTCTATATCCGATGCGATGAATAGGGGAGTTTCAGCGGCAGACTGCAATCCGGCGATGAATGCCTTTATTTCATCTTTTTCGCCGCCGAAGATTATGAACCCGCCGATGCCTTTCTTGACGAGAGCGAATATTTTGTCGCGATACGAGGCTTCATGGATTTTATCTCCATCGAGCCTGGAGATGATTAATTGATATATTTTTTTTTCGATAGGGTCAGGGTTGACTATGCGATTACCGGTCATTGAAAAGTTTATCAGATTAGTAATGTTAGAAACAATAATTAATTCATAAGCCAAAGTTGTAAGTGAAGACATAGTATCTCCGCTTCATTCTCGAAAGGCATCCAGCCTTCCTCCGAAGCTACGCCAGCCCGCTTAAACATCCATGTTATGCTTGGGCTGCCGAAGTCGCTCCAATACCATATCCTCACTTACTCCGATTGCAGATATGAATGATATAATTAGGTTAAAATAAACAATGAGGTATTACCTTTCATCAGGCTCTGTTCTAAAACTGCTTGAAACCCCATCCGTTTACGATATAAAGAACGACGAACTTTATGAACTCGACGATGACGCGTTTGAATTTTTGAAAAAGTGTTCGGATGTGGAAGGAGGCAGCGGTAAGGGCGCGGATAAGGAATTTATTGAGTATTGCCTTTCGAAAGGGATACTCGTAAAAGAACCTGCTGATGTTAAGAGGCCGCTTATTATCAAATCGCCTGTCCCATCATTGCGGTATCTCGAACTCCAGATAACCGACAGGTGCAATCTCAAATGTAAACATTGTTATATAGGCAAACCTCTTAATAACGAGCTTACCGTAAGCGAAATAAAGCCTGTACTGAACGAGTTTGAAAAAATGCAAGGACTCCGCCTTCTGATAACCGGAGGCGAGCCTTTAATGCACAGCCGGTTTGGAGAAATCAACTCACTGTTGCCGGAATACAATTTCAGGAAAATACTCTTTACAAACGGCCTTTTGTTGACCGAAAAACTTTTGAAATGGCTTAATGCGGATGAAATACAGGTCAGCGTTGACGGCATGGAACATGGACATGAGGCCATCAGGGGGAAGGGGACGTATGGAATTGTTATACGAACGATCAGGGAAGCGATAGACATTGGAACTACGGTATCCATAGCCACAATGATCCACAGGGAAAACCTTGTGGAATTCGATGAAATGGACCGATTGTTCAGGAAAATCGGCGTCAAGGACTGGACGGTCGATGCGCCTTGCATTTCCGGCAATTTAAAAGATAATCTTCTTTTTCAGGTTGCGCCTGAAGTCGCAGGAAAATATCTGAATTACGGCTTCGGGGACGGCCTGCACGGCGGAGGCGAAGGTTTCGCTTGCGGCCTGCATCTTATGTCCGTACTTGCAAACGGCGATGCAGCCAAGTGCGCCTTTTATTCCCACATGCCTGTAGGAAATATAAAAGAGGGGTTAATGGCCTTATGGGTAAAAATGAAACCCATAAAGCTTGGAGAACTGGAATGTTTCCACGCATCGTGCCAATTTATGGACGCATGCAGGGGAGGCTGCAGGTTCAGGGCGGAGGATATTCATAAAAGAGACCTTTACAGATGCCATGCCTATGGTATAATTAAATAAAGAAACGGACATGAAGTCCGTTAAGCCCTATGAAAGGGAGGTGTTTGACATGGTAATAAAGAAGGTCTCCAAGAAGGGGGCAACAACCTGCAAATGCAAAGGCTCTTGCTAAGAAGAAAAGATGGAGCAATGGATCGACGAATAACTCTATTGCTCCATTATTTTTCATCACTCCAATACTCCACCACTCCCCGAAAAATAGACATAGAAGTTTCCAAAAGTCCCCTCTCCCTTGACGGGAGAGGGTCAGGGTGAGGGTGAATAATAACCGAAAAGGTTACCCCTCCCCCTCGCCCCCTCCCGCAAGGGGAGGGGGGATTTACGGAGTTAGTGTTTTCTATGTCTATTTTTCAGCACTCCAATGCTTCTTTATATTTGTAAACCCTTTGTGTCATAATTAAATATGTCCTTTAAAAATATTGTCGTTATAATTTGCGTATTTATCTTTACCGTTTCGTGTTCGGCTGCATCGAAGGAGCCTGATGCTATAATCAATGTTGTATCGTCGGGGAAAGCCGATAATCTTCCATCTTCCAACAAGGCGTATTTGGAATATTTGCTCGGATACGAGGCTGAGATCGGAGGCAAATGGGAAAACGCCTTAGGGCATTACTCCAATGCCCTTGCCTTTGATCCCGCGTCAGCGCATATCAAGACCCAGATAAGCTACATGCTGGTCAGACTCGGAAAGATTCAGGAAGCATTGAAAATGCTGGAAGATGTCGCAGTTGCTCATCCGGATTATGTGCCTGCCCTTATGCTGTTAGGAGAAATATACAATTCACAGAAGAGGCCGGACGATGCCATAAGGATATATGAGAATGTCCTGAAATTAGCCCCGGGAAAGAACGAAGCAGTCCTCTTTTTAGGGGTATTGTATGCCGCAAAGGGGGATTTCCAAAAGGCGATAGAGACGTTCGAAGGCATCTTAAAAAAAGATCCTGAAAATGTAATGGCGATTTATTACATAGGCTCTATCAGGATGGAAGAAAAGGATTATGAAAAGGCTGAAGAACGGTTTAAGAAAATTATAGAGGTCAATCCCTCCTTCGATGCGGCTTATGGAAATCTCGGGATTATAAGCGAAGCGAAAGGCGACCTGAAGACCGCCGAGGAATATTATAAGAAGGTTCTTATTATTAATCCTCACAATCTGTTCGCGCGCGAAAGGCTTACACAATTGTATCTTACTGAGAAGTCCTTTGGAAAGGCCATAGAGGAACTTGAAGGCATTTCAAAGAAGATGCCGGCTAATATCGAGATTCACCAGAGGCTCGGGCTTTTATACCTTCAGGAGAGGCAGTACGATAAGGCGGTTTCCGAATTTAGGATAGTTCTCAATGCCCGGCCTGACGATATTGCATCGAGATATTATCTTTCCCTGGTTCTGGCTGAATTGAAGCGGTATGACGAGGCAGCGGAAGAATTAAAAAAGATAATATCCGCCGATCCTAAAAATATAAACGCCTTTTTAAATCTTGCCTTGATTTATGCGCGGCAGAACCGATATGCGGATGCCATTAAAATATACGAGGAGTTACTGAGCTTTGAAAAAGGTAAGCCTGAAATTTATGCGTATCTCGGCAATGCATATGTGCAAATAAAAGAATACGGGAAAGCGGAGGCGATATTAAAAGACGGGCTGCAACGCTTCAACGGCAATGACGAATTGCATTTTACTATTGCCGTTGTGTATGAAAAGACCGGGAGATTCGATGATATGGTTTCTAATCTCAGGCGGGCCGTCGAGTTGAATCCTCAACATGCGGATGCACTGAACTACCTGGGATACAGTTATGCTGATAAGGGGATAAACCTTCAGGAGGCATTATTGCTTATTAAAAAGGCCCTCGAATTAAAACCCGACAGCGGATACATAATCGACAGTTTGGGCTGGGTATATTTCAGGCTCGGTAAACCTGACGACGCATTAATAACCCTTAAAAAGGCGCTCGAATTTGTTAAGGATGATCCTGTCCTCTATGAACATATCGGAGATGTATACGAAGCCATCGGGAAATACGATGATGCGGTTAAGGCATGGACCGAGTCTCTGAAGTTTCATGAAAAGGAAGATGGATTAAAGGACAGGGTCGAGAAGAAGATAGAATCTGTGAAACGGAGAATTGGTGAACCGGTGAAGTAACGATGCACACCCATTCGCCCATTCGCCCATTCGCCCATTCGCCTGTTGTTTTAAAGGCTCCTGCCAAGATAAACTGGTCCCTATACGTTCTGAATAAAAGGGACGACGGTTACCATAATATAGTTTCATTGATGCACTGCATAGGGCTTTACGATATGCTGACATTCGAGCCTTCGGATACTATTGAACTTGTTTCGGATATGGATTTACCCGATAATCAGAACCTCGTTTATAAGGCCGCCGTGAAACTCCGGTCGCATGCGGGAACTGAAATGGGAGCAAGGATTACCCTGAAAAAGGAAATTCCGTCAGGCGCGGGTCTCGGCGGAGGAAGCAGCGATGCCGCATATACCCTGATAGGATTGAATAAACTATGGGGCATTGGGCTTGATGCGGGCGAGTTGAAAGATATAGGCAGCGGGCTTGGGGCTGACGTGCCTTTCTTTTTCGATTGTCCTATCGCGCTTGCCGAAGGGAAGGGAGAAATATTAACGCCTTTAAGCATATCTGTTCCTTACACGCTGCTCGTTGTAAAGCCTTCGATATCCGTATCGACGGCATGGGCTTACGAAAAAATAGGCGAGAGGCTCATTGGACAGGTGGCCGGGCAGAAAGGGCCTTCGGAATTGACAAAAACAAGGGATAAGATTAATAATATCAAGTTAATTTATGACGCACTTAAGGAAGGTGACACGTCTTTTCTTAAGGCAAAAGTTCATAACGACTTTGAAGCTGTCGTAAAACGGAAATACCCTGTTATCGGCTTCGTTAAGGAAGAACTGCTGAATGCAGGGGCGCTGCTGTCGATTATTAGCGGAAGCGGGTCGGCAGTTTTCGGTCTTTTTGAGGACAGGGATAAGGCCGTCAACGTATCGAGCCGTTTTTCTTCGCACTGGAACAGGGTTGTAGAGACTTTAGTATAGCCGGATTGGGGCGTCGGCAAGCGGTAAGCCAGCAGATTTTGGATCTGCCATTCCCAGGTTCGAATCCTGGCGCCCCAGTGTGTAAATGATAAATTTTTGGGAGGTAGAAATGCCTGACGGTATTAAGCTTCTTACAGGTAACGCGAACAGGCCGCTCGCGGTGAAGGTCAGCGAACATCTCGGCATACCGTTGACCGATACGACCGTAACGAGATTCAGCGACGGCGAAATAATGGTTCAGATCAATGAAAATATAAGAGGCGCGGATGTCTTTGTCATTCAGCCTACATGCACTCCGGTAAATCAAAACATAATGGAACTGCTTCTTTTGATAGACGCCCTCAAGAGGGCCTCCGCGCAGAGGATAACAGCAGTAATCCCCTACTATGGTTATGCGCGGCAAGACAGGAAGGTGCAGCCGAGGGTTCCCATATCCTCTAAGCTTGTTGCCGACCTGCTTACTGCTGCGGGCACTAACAGGGTTCTCACCATAGATCTACACGCCGCGCAGATTCAGGGTTTTTTCAATATCCCGGTGGATCACCTGTATGCGGCGCCTGTTTTGTTGGATTATATAAAGAAGTGTAAATTTGAAAACCTCGTCATAGTGTCGCCGGACGCCGGCGGTGTGGAAAGGGCGCGCGCCTTCGCAAAGAGGCTGGACGCCTCCCTTGCCATTGTCGATAAACGGCGCGAGGCCGCGAATATTTCAAAGGTTATGCATGTCATAGGAGACGTTAAAGGTAAAGACGTTATTATCCTCGATGATATGATAGACACCGCAGGGACAACTACCCAGGCGGCTCAGGCTCTTAAGGACAGCGGCGCCGAAAGGGTACTCGCTGCATGCAGCCATGCCGTGTTGTCGGGACCTGCCATCGAAAGGATAAACAATTCCGTGCTTGAGGAGGTCATAGTTACCGATACGATTCCCATGGACGATAAAATGAACGTTTGCGGCAAACTCAAGGTACAGAGCGTGTCGCCCCTTTTGTCGGAGGCCATTAAAAGGATTAACGAAGAGACTTCTGTAAGTTCATTATTCGTATAATAGAAGGAGGAGAAATGGAAAGAGTAACACTTAATGTAGAAAAAAGAGAGAAATCCGGTAAAGGCGGGGCGCGGTCTTTGAGGAGGAGCGGAATCATTCCTGCAATTGTTTATAAAGGCGGTAATTCCCTGCCTGTACAGCTTTCCGGCAAGGAGCTTTCCAAGTTTATCAGCAAGACTGCCGGAGAACAGGTGATCGTGAATCTTCAATTCTCGGATGACACTAAGCAGGCAATAGTAAAGGATTATCAGAAGGACCCGGTTGTAGGCGATCTGCTTCACGTGGATTTTCAGGAAATTTCCGCTACAGAAACGCTGAAGGTAATGGTGCATGTGGCCATAAAGGGCGAGGCCCTCGGCGTAAAGCGGGATAAGGGCATACTCCAGCACGGTCTTAGGGAAATAGAGATAGAGTGCCTGCCGGATAAAATTCCGGGCCACGTAGATGTAGATGTAACAAATCTCATAATAGGCCAATCCATACATGTCAGCGATCTGAAATTGGGCGAGGGCATCCGTATCCTTACGGACTCTCATGAAGTTCTTGCGACGGTGATCGGCATTAAAGAAGAGGTTGCAGCGCCGGTCGAAGCCGTGGCGGAAGTGGCCGAGCCTGAAGTTATAAAGAAAGGCAAGAAAGAGGAAACGAAGGAATAGCGGAGTGATGGAGTAACGGCAGATGTGGGTTATTGCCGGTTTAGGCAATCCGGGCGCTAAATATTCCGGAAACCGCCATAATGTCGGCTTCAAGGTTGTAGACTGGATAGCGGAAGAATATGATATTCCGTTAGCAGAAAAAGATATTTATATAATAGGCAAAGGGGCTGTAGAAGGAGTTGATGTAATCCTTCTACAGCCCCTTACTTTTATGAACAGAAGCGGGCTTGCCGTAAAAAAAATCCTCAGGAAAAAAAACCTTTCTCCGGATAATCTTATAGTCGTCCAGGACGACCTTGATATCGATACGGGAATAATAAAAATCAGGAAAAACGGCTCTTCGGGCGGACACAGGGGGATAGAATCCGTAATTCAGGAGATAGGGACAAAGGGTTTTATCAGGGTTAAAGTCGGCATAGGACGTGATGAATACATTCCCGTAGAAAAATATGTGCTTATGAATTTCAGGCCGTCCGAAAAAATACAGGCGAAAGATGGTATAATAAAAGCGGCCGAAGCTGTAGCGTCTATAGCGGCAGAAGGCGTCGAAAGGGCTATGAACAAATACAACCGATCCGCAAAGGCCGATAAAAGCTAAACATAATGAACATCCTCTTTAAAAACATATCCGAACAGGAGATAAAAGCGGATGCTTTAATCCTCCCTTTATTTGAAGGTTCAGACAATATTTATTCGGACATAAACATGGCAACCGGCGGTCTGATAAGCGAGGTCATCAAGTCCAAAGAATTCAAAGGCAAACAAAATCAGACGGCGCTACTTCATGTTAAAGGCATAAACAG
>JACREW010000036.1 GCA_016212685.1 Nitrospirota bacterium | reverse complement strand
TTCGACTGAGGCTTCGACAGGCTCAGCCTGACATTGCTCACGCCGAAGGCTCAAGGTGTCATGGTGAGCCTGTCGAACCATGGATTCAGGGTCAAGCCCGGAATGACGGTTATGAGGCTTTGTTAACTTATGTCTTAGTAAGTATGCTGCTGTATCAAATGCATTAAATGCTTTTCGTACTCGTTATTATGGAATAAGGCAGTAGCCTCGTCTTCAAGTTCTTTTGCTTTTTGTAGTTTGTCTGTTTTTGAGTTATTGTTGTCCATACCTAATTATCTATCACTCGCTAAATCTTAATTATTCTTTTCTTATCGTCGCGTAACAATTACTATACGAACTATCCTATTTACCTAAAACTGTCTAAATATAGCACACATTAGTGATTTTTAAAACAGAAAAAGCTCATGAAATCAATCATGAGATATTCCCGCAATTTCGTATTTTGTGGTAATATGGACTTCATATAAATATGCAAAATAAGCCTCTCTCTGAATAAAGGATAACATTTGAGCAAATTAACCCCTTATCTTCAAGTATTCACAAGCAGGCGGATCGCGGCGGTTACGCTGCTCGGATTCGCATCCGGATTGCCGCTTGCATTAACGAGCGGCACGCTTCAGGCATGGATGGCTATAGACGGCGTGGATATAAGGACTATCGGTATTTTCGCGCTTGCCGGCCTGCCATACACTCTTAAATTCCTCTGGTCTCCGTTTATGGACAGGTTCGTGCCGAAATTGGGCAATCGGCTTGGAAGAAGAAGGGGCTGGATTCTTATAACACAAATAGCGCTGATGCTCGGCATCGCGGCAATGGCCTTTAATTCGCCCAAACAAGCCCCAATGCTCATAGCGGCCTTTGCCCTTGTAGTAGCCTTTTCCTCAGCGTCTCAGGATATTGTTATCGACGCTTACAGAACGGACGTGCTTCGAGAGAAAGAGCGCGGTTCAGGCGCTGCCGTATTCGTAATGGGCTACCGTATCGCCATGCTCGTTTCAGGAGCGCTGGCGCTCATTATGTCCGATCATATAGGCTGGAGAAACACTTACCTTATCATGGCCGGAATCATGGGCATAGGTGTGGTCTCCACGCTTTTAGGCCCCGAGCCCGAACAAAAAATCATCCCCCCAAAAAATCTTCAAGAGGCTATATGGGGGCCGTTGAAGGATTATTTTTCGAGGCGCGGCGCTCTAATGCTGCTGCTTCTAATCATCCTATACAAGCTCGGAGATGCCTATGCCGGAACCCTGACTACAGCGTTTCTTATAAAAGGCGTGGGCTTTACTCCTACGGACGTAGGGACAATCAACAAGGGGCTCGGCCTTATTTCCCTAATCGTCGGGGCTATGTTCGGCGGCGCAATGATGGCGCGGCTCGGCCTTTTCCGCTCCCTTTTATTTTTTGGAGTATTGCAGGCAGTGTCCAACCTCTCGTTTATGGTTCTGGCGTGGCTCGGCAAAAGTTACGGCATGCTCATCTTCGCAGTGGCGTTTGAGAATTTAAGCGGAGGCATGGGCACCGCCGCCTTTGTTGCGCTGCTCATGACTATATGCAATCAGAGATACAGCGCAACGCAATACGCGCTTCTATCATCGCTCGCCTCCCTCGGAAGGATTTTTATCGCCCCCACGTCGGGATTCATCGTAGCATCGCTCGGATGGGCGCAATTCTTCTTCATCACCGCACTCGCCGCCCTGCCGGGATTGTGGCTTTTATGGCGGATGCGTGATGCCATCTTGGATTTGAAACATTAATATAGAAGGCAGGGTATTGTATTGGAGCGGAAATATTATACCCTGCCTTTATATTTTGCTCTCAATATAATCAATCCTGGCTTGCCGTGCATATATTCCTTGAAATCCTCATCCACTACTTTTCTTCCAATTGACGAGGCATGCCGCAAATAGACTCCATCCGCTGTTTTAATTATAATCCCCACATGCAAGACATCCAGCCCATGTTTCTCCGAATATATTCCGGCATAATCGCCTGTTTTCAATTTCTCGATAATAGAATCATCAAAGGCATCAGGCGGAATATACTTTATCTCACGCCCTCTCACCTCTATCCCTGCCAAATAATAAGTCCCGTCCTCTTTTAGATTCAAAATCTTCTGCATTTTCACAATATTTCTGCCGCCGATTTCTTCCGTAACATCATCTACAAACTCAGGATTAAATTCTATCCAGTCCGTAAAAAAATGATTCCTGTTTTGAAAGTAAACATTGCCGGATTCATATCTCACCTTCTTCAAATTTTCCTTGAATTCATCAAGAGAGCCGGACAGCCTCATTGCCTCGACATAATCGATAAAGGTAAAACAATCCACGCCGGAAAGGTTTATAACAAATACCTCCGGCGTATTAATATCTCCTATCAACGTTTTTTCTTGATACGGCATGCCAATGAATTTTTCTGAAAGGAAGGCTATTCTCTCTCCTATATCCTGAATTTCTACCGCTTCTCGCAAAATAGAGTCGAGCCTTTCCTCTGTCCATTTGCCTAAAATGATGGATTCCATAAATGCTATAATATCATAATTCCTATTTATAGATGGCAGGTGTTCAGAGAAGCCTTTAATAGCGATACCTTAATGCCGAACCCTCCAGCTGTTTAAGGGCGATTTCTGCATCACCTATCCATTAAGCAGAGAAACAGGCAATTTAATAATCTCATCGCATTATTAAAGGCTTTGAGGAATGCTTGCCATCTATGATTGCGGACTATGTTAAAAATGTCTGATTGTGTATTAACATACGATTATGAGAAAAGTTATAGATGTTCATACTCACGGCATCGGCGGCTATGACACGAGGACTACAGTTGCGGAACATATACTCAGAATAGCCGGAATACACGGAGAACAAGGCGTT
This sequence comes from Nitrospirota bacterium, assembly GCA_016212685.1. Classification (GTDB taxonomy): domain Bacteria; phylum Nitrospirota; class Thermodesulfovibrionia; order Thermodesulfovibrionales; family Dissulfurispiraceae; genus GWB2-47-37. The sequence continues at coordinate 11,219 of JACREW010000036.1, read as the reverse complement.
TCCGGAATCATCCCCACGATATACCCCGCCACCATAAAGATAATGCGTGAGAACATGGCAGTTATAAAAGAGGCTATGGAACTTCAAAAGGCTGCCGAATCAAAACTCTCAACTCCTGACTCTCAACCCTCAACTATTATCGGCGTTCATCTTGAAGGCCCGTTCCTGAATCCGATCAAATGCGGGGCATTAAACGCCATAACATTTATCGATCCTACCGAAGATAACCTGAAAAAACTTATAGATGGTTTTGAAGATATCGTGAAGATAATCACAATATCGCCGGAACTCGAAGGGGCGGTCACAATTATAAAGACCATAACCGATATGGGAATAATAGTCAGCATGGGACATTCGGACGCTACATATCTTGAAGCGGAAAAAGGCTTCCATGCAGGCGCAAAGGGGATAACTCACATATTCAACGCAATGCGGGCATTTCATCACAGGGAACCGGGCATCGCTGGCTTTGGGCTGACAAATCCTGATATTTATATCGAGGTAATCGCAGACCCGTATCATCTGCATCCCCAAACCATCGAACTTATATTCAAGGCAAAAAATCCCGACAAGATAATTATTGTTTCCGATTCCGTGAAAGAGACAATTCCGTCCGCTAAACTGCGGGGCATCAGCAATAAGCACGGAAAACTCTTGGGCGGATGCATGACAAATACAGAATCCTCAGAGAGGCTAATCGAAATGGGATTTGATGAGGAAGTCATAATGAAATCAGTTACGGAAAATCCTGAAAGGTATCTACGACAATGAAGGTGACTGCCTAAAGTTCTTTACTCTCCTGATTATGTCGTTCTCCCTGACTCCTTCAGGAACCATAATGAACACAATGTCCTCATTTTTAGCGGATGTAATCTCTATATGATCTTCATCCCTAATCGAGGTTATCTCAAAAAGTTTTTCTTCGAGACCGGGGGAGAGAAACTCGACAGAATCTCCTGCATTAAGCTTATTTCTCAGGGCAATCTTTGCGGCATTCCCGTCAATCTTAAGGATAATGCCCACGAGTTCATGGCTCATCCTGTAAGCCTCTCCGTCAAAATTATAGTCCTCATCCGGCTGCCTGCCGAAAAACATGCCTGTAGTATATCCCCTGCTGCTGAACATTGAGAGGTCCCTGAACCACCGTTTATTTACGATGTATGGCTTTCCTTCTTCAATCGAATCCACGGCCTCGCGGTAAGTCTTTACCACGCCCGCAACATAATTTATACCTTTCATCCTGCCTTCTATCTTAAAACTGTTTATCCCGGCTTCCGCGAGCAGGTTCAGGTGCTCTATCATGCAGAGGTCTTTTGAACTCATGATATATGTGCCCCTCTCGTCTTCGAATACCGGGAAATATTCGCCGGGACGTTTCTCTTCCATGAGCGCATAGTTCCATCTACATGAATTCGTGCATTCTCCCATGTTGGCGCTTCTCGACGCGAGAAAGCTGCTCATATAACATCTGCCCGAATATGATATGCAGATCGAGCCGTGCACGAAGACTTCGAGTTCGAGTTTTGTCTTATCCCTTATTTCCTTGATCTCATCTATCGCCAGCTCTCTCGAAAGAACGAGCCTCTTCGCGCCGAGGCCCTCCCAGAAACGAGCGGATTCGCTATTTGTAATATTCGCCTGAGTGCTGACATGAATATCTATCTCAGGCGCTGTCTTTCTAAACATGGCGAATACTCCGGGGTCTGAAAGTATGACCGCGTCGGGCTTAACTTCCTTCAATAGTTCTATATGCCTTTCGATATGCGGAAGGTCTCTGTTGTGAGGGAAAATATTAGTAGTCACATAAGACCTGACTCCCCGTTCATGGGCATAATCTACGGCAGCCTTCAGTTCAACGGAATCGAAATTTCCTGCCTTGCCTCTTAGGCTGAAACGCGAATCCCCCAGATAAACGGCATCGGCGCCGTAATGGATCGCGGTCTCCAGTTTTTCAAAATCTCCGGCAGGGGCGAGGAGTTCGGGTCTTTTCATTTTTGCATCCGTTTTTTACATTTTTTTATCTCTTTTCTGGCAAGCTCATCACACCGCTCATTTTCGACATGTCCGTTGTGGCCTTTTATCCAGAGCCACTTTATATCATGAGGCTTTGAAGCCTTAAGGAGCCTCTCCCATAAATCTCTGTTAAGGACATCCTTTTTTTGAGAATTTTTCCAGTTGTTCTTTATCCATCCCTTGATCCATTCGTTCATGCCCTTCACTATATAATTTGAGTCTGTCGTTATTTTTACCCTGCAAGGCTTTTTTAGGGCTTCAAGCGCAGTGATCACGCCCATAAGCTCCATGCGGTTATTGGTGGTCATATCTTCACACCCGGAAATCTCCTTCTCTTTTCCGTCTGCTCTGAGTATCGCGCCGAAGCCGCCTACGCCCGGATTCCCGCTGCACGCCCCATCTGCATAAATTTCAACAAAAGTTTTTTCTTTATCTGTCATGTTTTATTTTAACCTAACTTAAACAATTCTCACATCATAATATATATGGCTGGTGTGCTTTCAAAAACTTTATCTTAAGAACTTCAAATCAACATACATCTTTTCGTCATCCGCATCGGTGGTTGCCACTTGAGCTAAACATTTATCATTTCTCGTTAACACTGCAAACAGCACTTATAAAGGCTTTGAAAGCATTCCTGCAATATGTAGACAACTCAACTCAACTTAATTTTATTATCAATTCATATAACGCCGGATATTCTGATTTCAAAGGAAGTATATCCTCTTTCAATAGTCTTAGACCTTCCGGAATATGTTTTAAAAAATATTTCTTGCCTTTAACTGCAGAAAGAAATCCATACGCTCCGAGCGCCTGCATATGCCTCTGAAGACGGCATACAGCAAGTGATTCAAGAAATTCATCAGCGCTGAACTCAGCGCTCTGAATTTCTTTCATTTTATCCGCATAATAACTTACAAGCCTTTCTCTCATCTCATCATCAAGCCTGTAATAGGGATCCCACAGCATCGAGGCTATATCATAGGCCGGAGGCCCAATGCGCGCGCCCTGATAATCGATCAATCTCGGCCAACCGCTTTTAATCATAATATTCTGCGACTGAAAATCGCGGTGTATTACGGTTTTTGGAAAAGAATCCGCTTTTAATGCGAGCATATGAAACTCATTTTGTAATGCCGCATTGTCTCTAACATCTATTCCTTTTATCCACTTCACAAATTTCTCAATAAAATATTCGGTCTCCCACCTGAAATGCTCATAATCAAATATTCTTTCCTCAAGAAGAGGACATTCGGATATATGCCTGACGGTCTTAGGGATCGCCGCCGCAATATTCATAACCTTTTTATACATATTCTCTATATGCTCATCCTTCCGCCTGCATTTGAAGCACGAATAAAGAGAGAGGTCGCCGAGGTCTTCAAACATTGCAGTCATATTCTGCACATCTACGCTTATCAATTCAGGAACCGGTATGCCGTATTTTTTTAAAAACCTTGTGTATTCTATATGACGTTTAAAATCAGGATCGTCTTTTGCATATTTTACAAGCACTGCATTTTCATTGCCTTTTTTTGTCCTGTAATATCTCCTGTCAGAACCTCCCGTGCCGATGAGTATTAACCCATTATCATTATCGGCTCCGAACATTTCCGCTTCGCTTAACGGTATTTCAAAGTCCGGGCCGATTATACGGTTTTCATATATCTTAGATTCAATCCGGCTGCCCTCAAGCGCTATACAGTTTCTTAGGGACGGTTTCTTATCAAGCACACAGCCTTTCTCTATCGCAATATATCCATCCATTTCAATATTCGAGCAATCCTTCACCGATTGGTGAATGTATATTGTCTCGCCGTCAGCCCTCAATGCATCCACTATTGCCAATGCATACGCCTGCGGCGTTCCAATGTCGTTCCAACAGCATCCGGTGAAATCGAGGGCCTTTACCTTATGTCCTGCCTTGGCTGCCGCAAGCCACGCGACTGTGGCATGGGAAACGCCTTGAGGCAAAAACTTCAAAATCTCCGGAGAGTAGATCGCAATTCCGGTATATGCTGATTTCTTCCCGCCTGTATCGGGATTAGGCATAGAGGTCCCGGCATTTTCTACGTCTATGACATATCCTTTATCATCCAAAACAACATTGTTATATCTCGGATAGTCGTGCATTGCGAGGGTCGCAATATTGCCCTCTGTAAGATGTGTCTCTATGAGAATGGAAAAATCAATATTAGATACAATATCTGAATTGTGCACAAGGAAATGCCCGTCGATGAGAAATTTCTCCGCATTCTTCAAAGCCCCGCCTGTGCCGAGGATGGGGTCCTCGTAAAAAAATTCTATGCGCTCTGAAAATATCGAACTCCTGCCCCATTCTCTTAACATATCGGCTTTATAGTGGAGGTTTATTCCTATCTTGCCGGATGATACCAAAGAGAATTTTTCGATAATGCTCTCTATTAACGGCTTGCCGAGTATAGGCAGCAAAGGCTTGGGCGTGTGATATGTAATCGGCCTCAGCCTCTCGCCGAGGCCGGCTGCGGGGAGAAAAATGGTAAGTCTATTTTTATGATTCTGCATAGAAATATATATTACAAAGACCAGAACATTTTTTGCTATAATGTATATATACATTGTAAAACGAGGAGGGTTTCTGTGAGAAGAACGCAGATATATTTTGACGATCAGACTTACGGTTATTTAAAAAAGGAGAGCGAGACCCGCCATGTTACCATTTCAGAGGTAATCCGCGAGAGCATAAATGATCGTATAAAGAGGAAGGTTCAAAACATGCTCAAGGCAACCGATGAGATACTGGGCATATGGAAAGACAGGGAATTCGATGTCGAAGCTCATATAAGAAATCTGCGGAAAAACAGGACATTATGATTGTCATTGACTCCGACATTATCATATGGCTTCTGCGAGGCAGGCAGGACATAGCCGAAAACTTCAAGAAAGCCGTAATAGAACGCTCCGGCGATATCTATGTTACTCCTATACAAATAGCCGAAATTTACGCCGGGATTCTCCCGAAAGAAGAGACAAAAGTAGAGAAGTTTTTCGGAGCCATTCGCACAGCGCCGCTTGAAGAAAAAGCCGGTAAGCTTGCAGGCGAATTTATGAATAAGTATGGAAAATCCCATAATGTTACTATGGCTGACGCAATGACCGCTGCCGTTGCGCGTCTCAGCAATTGCGCATTATGGACGGCAAATAAAAAACATTATCCCATGCTGAAAAAAGAGGAGTTTTACGATTGATTTAATGAAAGCAAATAGATAAAGCTGATAGAGACTTTTTTGTGTATTCGTTACTTATAGGCGCATTTCTTGGAATAGTAACAATGGTATTCGGTTTTTATCACTGGCAGACAAAAGTTCAACCGAGTCAGGATAAATTCCTTCAACTACAGATATCCAAATTAGAGAAAGAAATAGTATCTCTTAACAAATAAATCCGAAGAGAGAAAATGCTCTTAAATCTTGACATTTTCCTTTTAATATAACATGCATTAATATAACATGCACATTTTTATACATCAAAAAGTAAGACCTACCCCTACTATGTTCTCATTAACGGTAAATTATGCTATAATTTAAGAAAATATTTAAGAGGTGTTTTATGCAAAAGACGGCACAGGCTTATGAAAGAATCACCATTTCCTTGCCTGTAGATATTTCCATGGACATTGAGGAACTGAAAAAAGAGCTTCATGTCTCTAAATCAGAGCTTTTCAAAACGGCCTTTGAAAAATTCGTCCGTGATTACAAAAAACAGAAACTCCGGAAGGCAGCCGCTATGATGGCTGAGGAATATAGGACAAACAGGGAATTAACGGCATTGACCTCGCTTGACAGTGAGGATTTTAAATGAAGCAGAAAGAGATATGGCTCATTAATCTGGAGCCGACCATAGGCGCAGAGATCAGAAAGACAAGACCGTGCGTTATCATAAATGATGACAGCATAGGCGCGCTTCCTTTGAAAATAATCGCGCCACTAACCGACTACAAGGATAAATACAAAAACATCCCATGGATGATAGCAGTCAGCCCTGACAAATACAATAACTTGAAAAAGGCGTCGGTTGTAGATGTTTTTCAGGTTCGGTCAGTATCGGAAGAGAGACTGATAAAACGTATCGGCATAATAACGGACAAGGCGCTGGCTGAGGTAATACGGGCATTACAACTGGTATTCGGCATCCAATAATACGAGCTCTATAGCTCATACATCAAAAACTCCTTTCTCACGGTTTTATCGAATTCCCGGCGCTGCTCGCTCCACCACTCCTCCATCTTATCGATCCGTTCACCCTTTTCTATATCATTCCTCAACCTGTTCGTTCCTGCGAGTATATCTATCGGCATCTTTACCATCTCGTATTCATACGGCGGCTGTTTCCATAAATCCTCTTTCGGATATAACTCATGCACAGCCTTGATTATAGCCACGGCTGTTTTAAAAGGTTTGAACTTCTTTCTATCTCCGACATGAATCTGAGCGCCGCCGCAGAGTTTGCCTGCGCGCTTCTGAAATGTAGGCTGAAAATACATCAGCCTGAAAAAAACTCCCTGAAGTTTAAATCCATTGAGCCTCTTAATAAGTTTTTCAGGCTCTATGAACGGCGCTCCGAATATCTCAAACGGCCTTGTAGTGCCTCTTCCCTCGCTGAGCATCGTCCCTTCAAGCAGGCACATTCCCGGATAGACTATGGCAGTATCGAGCGTAGGCATATTAGGCGAAGGCAAGACCCAAGGAAGCTTAGTTTCATCAAACCACATCCTCCTTTTCCATCCTTTCATTTTAATGACATGAAAATCGAGAGCCGGATAAAACTCGTTTTTCAAATAATTCCCTATCTCTCCTATCGTCATGCCGTGCCTTACAGGAAGCGGCCTCTGACCTACAAAGGATTCATAGCCTGCATTAAACACATGCCCTTCTGTAATGTGTCCGCCGATGGGATTCGGCCTGTCGAGTATGACGACTGATTTATTATTTTCAAGACACGCCTGCATGCAAAGTTCCATAGTCCAGATGAATGTGTAGTAGCGTGAGCCTACATCCTGCATGTCTATCACCATGACATCAATATCCTTGAGCATTTCAGGAGCAGGTTTTCTTACATTCCCGTAAAGGCTGTAAACAGGGAGCCCTGTCTTTTTATCTTTAAATCCCTCCCACTCGATCATGTTATCCTGAGTCTCGCCCCTTATGCCGTGCTGGGGGCCGAAGAATGCATTGAGCTTAAACCTCTTGGATTTCAGGACAATATCAGCGGCATGTTCAAGTCTTCCGTTTACTGACGCCGGATGCACTACAAGCCCCACCCTCGCGCCCTTCAATCGTTTAGGCCATTCTTTTTCAACCAAATCCAGCCCTGTGTAAATCATGACAATATATTAACATTTCTGCTAAAATTTCCTGCCATGCTGCTTCAACAACTGATAAACGGCCTTACATTAGGCGGTGTATATGCGCTTATAGCCCTCGGATACACAATGGTTTACGGCATACTCGAACTCATAAACTTTGCTCACGGTGAGATCTACATGCTCGGGGCATACTTAGGAATTATCTTTTTAGGCCTTTTCACGGTAGCGGGTCTTACAGCGGTTAGTCTTCCTCTTGCGCTGTTTTTAACCGTTCTTCTTACTATCATTGTGTGCTCGGCTTACGGCTTCACGATGGAAAAAGTTGCATACAAGCCGCTGCGTAACGCGCCCCGGCTAAGCCCGTTGATAAGCGCTATAGGCGTCTCTATCTTCCTCCAGAATTACGTGATGCTCACGCAGGGAGCCACAGATAAGGTCTTTCCGCAGCGGTTCGGGGATTCCGGACTGCAGTTTCTGAACGTGAATATGACCTATCTTCAGGCGTTAATAATTATTGTTTCGGGCGTCCTGATGCTCTCGCTTCATCTGTTCATTCAAAAAACACGGGTGGGAAAAGCTATGAGAGCTGTCGCGCAGGATAAGACAATGGCCGCGCTTGCGGGAATAAATGTGAACGGCATCATATCCGTAACATTCATAATAGGCGCTGGACTTGCGGCCGTGGCCGGAATTATGGTCGCCTCGTATTACGGGCTTGTGAATTATTATATCGGCTATATCGTGGGGATAAAGGCGTTCACTGCCGCGGTCCTCGGAGGGATAGGCAATATCCCCGGAGCAATGCTCGGAGGAATAATACTCGGACTTGTAGAGAGCGCCGGAGCGGCTTATATATCGAGCGAATATAAGGATGCTTACGCGTTTATCATTCTTATCGTTATCCTTCTCATAAAACCGGACGGCATCTTAGGAAAAAACACGGAAGAAAAAGTATGAATTACGAAGCCATCAAAAAGCATCCGGTTCTCAAAGCTCTTTTAATCTCGCTTTTTGCGGCAATCCTCTTTCTCCCGTTTAAAGATATAAAATCATCGACTATCCTGTTTGCAATAATGTTTATATTTCTTTCCGCAGTTCTTCTGATCAAAAAATCGCAGGTCTTGCCCGCCTTGCCGAAAATCCGCTGGACTCCTCCTCACTTTCTTCGTGCAGCCTCCGTGCCCTCGGTCATTATGGTTTTCATCTTATTACCGTTTTTCCTGAAAGATTATTATCTCGATGTGCTTATCATGTCGGGCATTTACATGCTCCTTGCCCTCGGATTGAATATAATCGTGGGATTCACCGGTCTTTTGAATCTCGGATTTGCCGCTTTTTACGCCATAGGCGCGTACACCTACGCTATTGCCAACACAAAATTAGGCCTGGATTTCTGGACATCCATTCCGTTGTCCGCGGGCATTGCGGCTCTTAGCGGGATAGCGCTCGCCATACCGGCGCTGAGGCTCAGGGGAGATTATCTGGCTATTGTAACGCTCGGATTCGGAGAAATAGTCCGCCTTGTCCTGAACAACTGGGACAGCCTTACCAACGGCCCGAACGGTATCACGGGAATAGCGCGGCCTTCGCTTTTCGGCGCATCCCTCGACAAACTGAATACGTATTACTATCTTGTGTTTATATTTGTCGTTATAGCGGTGATAATCATCAGACGGGTGGAATGCTCCCGCATCGGCAGGGCATGGATCTCAATCAAGGAAAATGAGATAGCGGCATCATCCCTCGGAATCAATACTACAAAGTACAAGCTCTATGCCTTCGGCTTCGGTACGGTATGGGCCGGGATAGCCGGAATACTTTTCGCGTCAAAGATGCAGTTCGTTTCTCCCGAAAGTTTTACATTCATGGAATCCGTTTTGATCTTAAGCATGGTCATTGTCGGAGGGCTCGGAAATACCTTCGGCGCAATCGCGGGGGCGTTTATTCTTGTGTTATTGCCCGAGTTACTGCGCGAGGTGCAGTCATACAGGATGTTGATTTTAGGCATAGCTCTGGTGCTGTTCATGCTTTTCAGGCCGCAGGGAATTTTAGGGGGTTTTAAGAGTGTACATTTTAGACGTTAGGGAACTGACAAAACACTTCGGCGGAATAAGGGCGATAGAAGATGTGAGCTTTAAGATAAAAGGCGGCCGCATCGTAAGCATTATCGGGCCTAACGGAGCCGGAAAAACCACTCTCTTCAACTGTCTTACGGGAACAACAAGATCCACAAAGGGCAGCATCCGCTTCAAAGAAACCGAAATATCAAAACTCCCTTCTCATAAAATTGCGGAACTCGGCATTGCAAGGACGTTCCAAAATATACGGCTTTTCTCTGAAATGACGACAATCGAAAATGTTATGGTTTCACAGCATACGCGGGTAAGATACGACTTTCTGAGCGTCATAACGCGGAGCGGCGGTTTCAAAACAAAAGAGCGATCAATAAAAGAAAAGGCATTTGAATATCTTGAGTTCGTCGGCATCGAGGATTATGCCGACACGCAGGCCGACAGCCTGCCGTACGGCAGCCGGAGGAGGCTTGAGATAGCGCGGGCGCTTGCAACCGAAGCGCATATCATACTCCTCGACGAACCTACTGCCGGCATGAATCCGATAGAAACATCCGAGGTAATGGCTTTGATAAAAAAAATTCAGGAACTCGGCAAGACGATAATCCTCATCGAGCATGACATGAAGCTGGTGATGGGCGTGTCCGACCGGATTATCGTTCTCGATCACGGAGTTAAGATCGCGGAGGGATTGCCCGATGATGTGAGAAACAATCCCATGGTGATCGAGGCGTATCTCGGGAGCGAAACGAATCATTAAATGAACTTCAAACAGGCAGAACATTGTATTGCAGTGGTTTCAGCAGCTCGAAGTTTCGCCGTGACGTCGAAACCGAGCTGGTGCCTCGGAGACAGACACGGATGTCCGGCGAGAATGAGCGAAAATACTGTGTTCTGCTTGTCAGGCAAAACATCATGCTAAAATTATCGTCAATACATACATCGTACGGCCACATAAAGGCACTAAAGGGGATCGACATCGAAGTCGCCAAGGGCGAGATAGTCTGCCTCATAGGCAGTAACGGCGCGGGGAAGACGACAACTCTCCTCACGATCTCCGGCATACTTAAACCGGATTCCGGAGATATGCTATTTGAAGGCGAATCTTTAAAAAATATGGCGCCTCACAATGTCGTAAACAGAGGCATCTGTCAGGTTCCCGAAGGAAGAAGGATTTTCCCGAGGCTCACGGTACTTGAAAACCTTGAAATGGGCGCGTATTCGCTCGGCAAAAGGCAAAAGACAAAAGGCAAACAGTATAATATGGAAAAAGTTTTTAATTTATTCCCTGTATTGAAAGAACGTACAAAACAGATGGGAGGCACTTTGAGCGGAGGTGAGCAGCAGATGCTCGCCATAGGCAGGGCATTGATGGCAAACCCGAAGCTCCTTCTCCTCGACGAACCTTCTCTCGGCCTTGCGCCTATAATGGTAAGCAAGATTTTCAAGACCATAAAAGAGATAAACGAAAAAGGGGTTACGATTCTCCTCGTAGAGCAGAACGCAAAGGCGGCATTAAGGCTTTCGCATCGCGGCTATGTCCTCGAAAACGGCGTGATAAAGCTGTCGGGCACAGGCGAAGACTTATTGCATAATGAGAATGTAAAAAAGGCGTACTTGGGAGATTAATCTTTTTTATTCAGAACCTTATTAATTTGGGTCTTCGCGTAATCGTGTGGGTAGTTTTGAGCACTTTCCTATATCTCCGGCAACATACAAGTCAGTATTTTCAGCCTCAGATACTCCTCATCACGTAACCCATACGCCCGTCTCTGCATAACCCTAATCTT
>JACREW010000037.1 GCA_016212685.1 Nitrospirota bacterium | reverse complement strand
GAGAGCTTTCAGGAGGCCAGCAGCAGAGGGTAATAATTGCCCGCGCCGTTATCAACGAGCCTGAACTGCTTATCCTCGATGAACCAACAACCGCTGTCGACCCTGAGACGAGAGAAAAATTTTTTGCCGTTATCGATGTCCTCAATAAAAACAAAAATACGACGGTGATGCTTATTACACATGACACCGGAAGCGCGGGCAGATATGCGTCAAAGCTTTTGTATTTTGACAGAAGGGTTGTATTTTACGGCACTTTTAAAGACTTCTGCGAATCAACGAATATGGCCGAATATTTCGGCACGGGCTCGCAGCACCTGATTTGCCACAGGCATGATTAAAGGGACTGTCCCTTCAAAAGTGATGGAGTGTTGGGATGGAGTTTATCGAATTTCTGAATTACGGTTTTGTGCAGAGGGCTGTTATAGCAGGCTCGTTTATTGCCGTTCTTTGCTCGATTTTAGGCATATTCCTCGTGCTGAGGAGGCTTTCTCTTATCGGCGACGGCCTTGCTCACGTAACATTCGGCGGAGTTGCGTTAGGGCTTCTTTTTAAGGTTTCTCCCCTTTACGCCTCGATACCTGTTGTACTGTTAGGCGGATACGGGATTTTGAAGCTTATGGAGAGGGCGCGTCTTTACGGCGACGCGGCCATAGGCATAGTATCCGCCGCTGGAATAGCATTGGGCGTGCTTATAGCGAGCATTGCAGGAGGCTTTAATGTCGATCTCTTCAGCTATCTGTTCGGAAATATACTTGCCGTCAGCAGGGAAGAGGTGGCGCTTTCTGCAATCATGTCTCTGACCGTGCTGACTGTAATCGGATTATTTTACCACGAGCTTATCTCTGTAACCTTTGATGAAGACCTTGCAAGGGTATCCGGCATTAAGACAAAGACCGTCAATACGGTACTTGTAATGCTAACCGCCGTTACCGTAGTGCTCGCGATGAGGCTGGTCGGCGTTATGCTCGTTTCCGCGCTTTTAATACTTCCGGCTGTATCGGCTTTTCAGGCGGCAAGGAGCTTTAAAAGCGCGATATTGCTGTCATCGGCCTTCGGGGTATTGTCGGTGCTTGCGGGGATATTTATCTCTTTCTCGTGGAACCTGCCGGCAGGGGCGACAATAGTCCTGCTGAACATAGGGATATTTTGCGCGATGTTTATTTTCAACAGGATTAGAGCCGGCGGATAAATAATAAAAAATACGGCCTTTCCTACAAAAAAGCTTGAAATTTTATTCGTTTGGGTGTATCTTTTCTATTAAGGCATTTACAACATTTCAGGGAAAGGAGGTGAAGTGGAATGAAAAAATTCATGTTACCGGCGCTCGCATTAGTAATGCTCTTTTCTTTTGGATGCGCCACGCAGGATTATGTGAAGCAGCAGATAGATCCTCTGGTGGACAGGATCAGTAAACTCGAGACAAAGGTTTCCTCCCTTGAATCCAAGGTAGGCGCCCTCGAAAGCAAGGTTGGAGCGCTTTCAGCCGATGTCAATACAGCAAAGAAAGATGCTGCTGAGGCAAAAGCGCTTGCTCAAGATGCGATGAAGATGGCAAAGGAATCTGCCGATAGGGCTGAGGCTGCCGCAAAGAGGGCTGAAGCTGCCGCAGACAGGGCTGAAGCATCATTCGGAAAGGCTAAAAAGGCATTTGAATTGCAGCAAAAGAAGTAATCTTACTCTCCCGCAAAAAATTTTCCGCTAAAATTTATTGCGGGAGTTCTATTTCCGAACCCGAAATTTCCACCGGGACTCCGCTCTTTTCCCGCACCGCGTAATACAGTTTTTCAGTGCTGATCATTTTCATCAGCCCTTTCTTTGACAGCAACTCTACCGCTGTTTTAAAAAAGCCCCCGTCCTTTTCCTGATCATCCTAGTGAACCTCTATGTAAACCATATTCCCTTTTATCCCGACTTTTACAGGCTGACGAACGATGGTAACCTTAGTGCCATTCGGCACCATCTCGAACAATTTCGAAATATCCTCTGGATAGAGCCTTAGACAGCCGTGTGTAACCTTCCTTCCGACGGCCCACGGCCTGTTCGTGCCGTGTATAAGATAGCTTCCGAGAGAAAGTCTCAATGCATGCGAACCGAGCGGATTAGCGGGACCCGGAGGAACGACATCCGGCAGTTCCGGCCGCTCCTTTTTTATGGATTGAGGCACATGCCAGCTCGGCTTGACTATCTTCTCTATTATCTTGAAATTCCCCACAGGCGTATCATTGCCATCGTCTCCTATACCTATCGGAAACGTCCTCACAAGCGGCGACCCCTTTTGATTTAAAAAGTAATAAAGCCTCATCTCCGAGAGGTTCACGACTATCCCTTCATGCTGTGCCGTATCCGGCAATATCCACATCGTCGGCAGCTTAACGTTCACGGCCTTTCCAGGAAGAAACGGATCGAGCGATGGATTCGCATCTACGATTTCATTGTAACCGAGCCCGAACTTTCGCGCCACCTCTATTAAGGATTCCTCGCCGTTTATCTTATGAGTCTTAATATTCCCTATTACCGTACTGTCCTTGTCATAGGAATAAACCTCTGCGGAAACAGGCTTAATTGCCAGCGCGGAAAAGATAAGGACGGCAATGAACATATTCAAACTTTTCATCATGTTATTAATGATAATCGACATGCGCATGCTAATTCAAGCGATTGACAAAGTCCGATATTATATAGTTAAATATAAGTCGCTTTTCGGACGGTTTTCGGGCGGATAGCTCAGCTGGGAGAGCGCAGCCCTTACAAGGCTGATGTCACAGGTTCGATCCCTGTTCCGCCTACCATTTTCTTTGTTTCAGACTCAGAGTCGTACCCCTTTTCTGGGGCGGTAGTTCAGTTGGTTAGAACGCCTGCCTGTCACGCAGGAGGTCGCGGGTTCGAGTCCCGTCCGCCCCGCCAGTTTCTCTGATGATTTCCACCGGATGTGATCAAGGCGCTCCAAGAGCGTCGCTTCATCTAATACGGCCACGACAGGGTAGAGGTTAGGCCGTAGATTTCGATTTGACGGGCTTTTGGAAATGTTCGCGGAGAGCGGCATTAATAAGCGTTTGGTATCCTACCTTTTTTTCCGATGCAATCTTTTTAAAACGCACTATAATATCATCGTCTAAGCGCAGGGATACCGATATTTTATGCGGCCTGTAAAACCTGCCTACAATGCCCTTAGAAAAGTCATACTCTTTTTCAAGCTCGAAATCTTTCTCGCTTCTTAACTTCTTCATATTGTTCACGCTCCTTGCCTTACGTCCTTTTCTTACGGGCAGGGCGGGCATGTCCCGGACGTTTGGTCCCGCGCGGAGCGCCGGTTGTTCCTCTGCCCGGCTTCTTCGTATCCCGCCTCGGTTCCCTGCCCTCAAAGCGCTCCGGCCTTGTTCTGACGGAATTTTCCGGCAAAGGCATACCGGTTTTGGCTGTAATCTTCACCCTGATTTTTTGGCCGCGCACGAGTTTGCCGTTAAGCGCCTTTATCGCTGCCGAGGCCTCGTCTCTTTCCGGCATCTCTACGAAACCGAAGCCCTTTGACCGGCCCGTTGCCGGGTCGGTGACGATGTTATATGACTTGATCTCCCCAAACGGCTGAAACAGTTGGAAGAGTTCTCTTTCAGTTACCGCCCTATTCAGATTTCTTATCAGTATGTTCACTTATTGCTCCTTTATCCATTTGTTGTCCGGAATCCGCACACGCCGAATTATACAATATTCGGTCTTCCGTGTTGAAGGCGGCCGAAAAAGAGCCGTAAATGATTATATCATGCCGCTGCTTACTTAACGGAAAATCCGGAAATTATGAGAGAGGTTATTTCTGTTGCGGCGGAATAAAAACTGCCGGGCGGATCGAAATTTTTAATATCCTTCGTAAGTCCGTCCGTCCAATTCAAATGACTGCCAAGAAACTCCTTTTGTTCCTCGATATCCCCGTTAATACATAAAAACGCCATATATTCCAGTTCAAGGGCTATGTGGTCGGGCATGGAGACATATTTGTCTGGTATCACTATCCCATGAGCCTGATAGCGTCTAATCATGTCCATTGCAGGGTCTCCCATCATATAGCCCTTCTCGCCTGAGATAGGCAGCTTGCATTCGGGATCGTTCGACCATTTCTTATAGACGCTTTCGACAGGCACTATATAAGGAGGCATTGGGCCGAGGAAAAACCTTCTATATTCCTCTTTAAGGATAGCGTATACATCGCCGCTTACTGAAAGACCCGAAGGGCAGGATGTATCGAGATTAAGCGCAGAAAATACTTCTTTAAAATAGTCTAAGAGTCTGCCGGATGCGACATCATCGGCAAACTCTTCTGTCGGCTCTTTAAAGAACTCGCTCAATTGGGCAAAGAGTTCAGAAAAATTTGTCTTATTGTTCACGTGTTATGGTTTTTTTAGCCTCTCCAAATAAAAGGTTGAGGGATTTGCTTTACCGACATTAATGCTCCTCTGTTTTCTGTCTTCCGACAATGCCTTCGACACAAGTTCATCCTTCTTTCCAAAGCTCAACGCATAGCCCGGACATTTAGTGACACATGCAGGTTGTTCGCCGCGTGCAAGCCGATGGGCGCAATAAGTGCATTTGTCGGCGACCATTTTGTCTTCATCGAAGCTCATTGCTCCGTAAGGACACGCCCACGCGCAGTACCGGCATCCTATACATTTAGTCTTATCGATAAGTACGACCCCATCCTCATACCTTTTGGATATCGCGCCTGTAGGGCATGATGCCTTACATGCCGGGTTCCCGCAGTGCATGCAGGGCATGGACATGAAACTAAGCTTTCTGCCTTCACGAGGGTCTGTCCATATAACCTTTGTCCTGTATCTTCCCTCAGAAACGCCGTTTTCTAATTTGCAGGCAGTCTCGCAGGACTTGCAGCCGATGCACCTCTCCAGATCTACCATTATCGTATATTGGCTCATTTTATCCTCCTCATGCCCTGGCAACCTTGCATATCAAAGCCTTATAATTTATCTGATCGGAAACGGGGCACCTCTTATTCTTATCAACGATGAAGTTTAATGACTTCCACTGAGTAAATGGTTGTTTTTCAGAATATGTGTTCGGCACAAAGACAGTGTCTTTTCTGATGCCCTCGTAAACCCATGCCTTTGCATGCACATACCCTTTTACCCCTTCTATCTTCACCTTATCTCCATTTGAAATGTCCAATTCCATCGCCTTCTCAGGATGGATCATGCAGTATTGGTTCGGCATCTGCTCATTCAGGTTCCAGACCCAGTGAGAACCATCGCCAAAATGAGATACGGAGGGTCTGCCTGAGGTAAGATACATGTCAAAACCCGACAACTCCGGTTTATCAGGATATTTAATTTTTACACGGAGCGCCCTCATCGTCCCGACAGCCACGATTCCCTTCATCTGGGATACAATCCCCTCCGATGAATCATCATCGAGATATTCAAGGTAAGGAAGCCCATCTTTCATGCCAATCTCAGGGTCAACATAAAATTCAGGGAGGGGGCTCAAGCCTTGCGCCTTATACGCCTTCTCCAACTCCTCTGTCCATATTTCTATCTTTCCTGAAGGTCTGGGGAATTGGCCTTTCTTTCCCGGCACGCCATGCTGTTCCGTATAAAGCGTGCCGATTTCAGGCGCGTCAGGAGATGGGAGCGGCCCCCTCAATGCCCCCTCTTTCTTTGCAAAAAATCTTTCAGGCGAGAATCCTGTCTTTTTAGCCATTGCCCTTTGTAATTTCACGGGGTCTTTATATTCGTCCTTAAATACATCGCCCCATCCCATCTTTTGTCCGAGTTCGACAAATATCCACCTCTCCGGTTTTGCCTGATGCAGCGGCTGAATAATCTGAGGGACAAATACATTTCTCCTCTCATCAGAAACAGGCGCAACCCCTCCTGATTCAGCCCATGGAGATACTGGCAGGATGTAATCAAAATATAATGTCTCTATGCTCGGGAACATATTGTAATATACGGAGACCTCAAGGTTATCCAGCGCTGTCATTACCCGCTGAATGTCACCCCACTGAACAAGGGGATTGCTGCACGACATAAATGCCTTGATGGGATACGGCTTGCCGGTAATCATAGGCTCAACCCACGCGATAGGCGACCGTCCGAGCCTCTGTTTTTTCGGTTTTACCTCTTTTTCAGCAGGCACAGAAATACTGCCCATAGGCGTCGCGCCTGTATTGCCGCAGCCATAGCCCATTGAGGGTTTCCCGAAATGCCCTGTTATTGCCGCCAGCATAAAAAACGCCCTGTGGGTCAGGTGACCGTTTGTGTGGTGGCTCAATCCTGCATTGCTCATTATTATCGCCTTCTCGGTCTTCGCGTATTCCTCGGCAAGCCCTCTTATCGTATCTGCCGGTATTCCGGTTATCTTTTCCGCCCATTCAGGCGTATACTTCTTTTCTATGAGAAACGCCTTCAGCTTATCGAAGCCGAGCACCTTTTTATCTATGAATTCTTTGTTATGCAGGTTCTTTTCGATAATGTGGTAAATCATAGAAAGCGCCAATGCCATGTCAGTGGAAGGCTTAATGGGGAGCCAGAGGTCAGCTCTGCTTGCTGTCTCCGTCATTCTCGGATCGACAACGATAAGCTTAACTTTTCTCTTTATCCTTTCATCATTAAGCATGCCGAAAACTACGGGCTTACATGCAGCCATATTACTGCCCACAAACATATACCAGTCCGCTCCTCCGAAATCTTCTCTTGTGTATATCCACGGCGGGTTATTATGGCCTAAAATAGAGTTGGAAGCGGAAGTTCCTGCAAGATTGCAAAATGGTCCTGTTCCTTCACGATGGGGAGTGCCGTAGAGTTTTTGAAATGTCCCTGTTAATCCTGCCCTTGCCTGCGACTCACTCCTGCCTCCAACCCACCATGCCAATGCCTCCGGCCCGTATTTATCTCTCACCATTTTGAGTTTATCTGCAATCTCTGTTAAAGCCTGTTCCCAGCTTATCTCTTTGTAGGACGAGGAACTCCCTCTCGGACCGACCCTTTTTAAAGGCGCTTTCAGCCGGTATTTGTTATAGAGCACATTCACGCTGTTCTGCCCTTTAGGGCAGAGCCTGCCGTTTGTTACAGGGTCATCAGGGTTTCCGTAGATATTAACAATCCTTCCGCCGGATACATGAACCTTCATGCTGCATCCGGTCTGACACCATGGACATCCTGCCGTTACCACCCTCTCAGGCATAGGCGCGATACCTTCATCCTTATAAGGCTTATGCGTATTCCGATCTTCCGCGCTTTTAGCGGTTGAAGGCATGCCTGCAACTGCTGCAGCGGCTCCGGCGACTTTCAAAAACGACCTTCTTGTGAGTTTCATTTATCCCTCGCTTTGGACGGCTTACCTGAATGGTTTTGAAATAACGGACAGATAGCCGGCGTCCCCTTTGGGAAATTTCGTATTGAGTTTGCACAATTTTTTTCTGAACACAGACTCCACCGCTTCCATTGTTTTTTTATCTATGGTCTCCGTATATAATTCCCTCTTTTTTGCGGCCATTTCCATATTGCCGATACCGGACAGAAAATTTCCTATTCTGCCGAGTTCCTCGGGGCTTAACTCTACACAATAGCTGAAGTTATCGAAATAAGACGCGGTAACCTTCAATTCGTGCCTGTCTATGTCTTTCAGCCTATGGGTGTATGCCTTTCTATTCGCATCTAAAGCAGTTCCCGTGTCTATGCATTGGTATCCGCAGTTGCGGTATATGTCCAGATTGCCGTTATCCGTTACAAGCGCCTCTGGAAAAAGCCGGCAATGAATAGGCCTGACGTCGTATACTGTGCATTTGCCGTTCTCAAGAAACCCGCACGGGAATACCAGCCCTACGGAAGGGATAAGGAGAGACGTGCCGGGTATCCTGTTCCACATTATCTCGCAATAGTTCTCGAAAAACTCTCCGGCTTCCATAGACAAATGACCGCACAGCCTCAAAATATCCCCAACAGTCAATTCGAGGGGATTACCCTTATCCGTGCAGCATCGGACACATCCCTCTACACACTCTAATCCCTTAACACCCACACGCCTCTTCCACGGAGATGTTGAGTTGGCCGGTCGCCTTCTGTCCGCTCTCATCTTCAACGGTTAATACAACCGCATAGACGCCCTGCGTAAAAGTATGCTGAGCCTCTTTGCCTAAAACGCTTTCTCCGTCGCCGAAATCCCACCGTATGGATTTGATACTGCCGCTACCGCCTCCGATTATAGCCTTGAATTTAACCGTATAGGGCGCGTCGCCTCTCCTGTTCCTTACGCCTCCGATCTTTACCTTCAGCGGCAAGCAGGAACTCAGTTCTTCTTCGATAAGCAGACTGCCGCCCAATTTCTTTGACACACTCGTTAAGGAACTCTTTATCTTGTCCTGCATCGCCACGGGGGTTGCCGCGCCTCCGCCTATTTTCTGAACCGCCTGCTGCCCGTCATCCACTCTTAATGCGCCTGTTCCCGCATCTACAACTACCCTTCCTAAAAGCGACCATAGCGTAATCTCTTTTTTTGCATCGTCATATTTCAGCGCGAATTCAGAGCCCTGCGTCTTTACCGGAGATCCTCCGACATTTATCTCAAAATGAGTAAAGAGGTGTTCGGGAACCTGCGCCTTTACAAATACGCGGCCTTTTTCAAATTTAAGAAGCGTAGTTTCCATTTTCCTGTCGGCCTCAAACATAACCCCTTGCAGTATCAATATCGTGTCCTGATACATCTGTACAATGCTTCCGTTCGACCATGTAAGAACCGCAGCGGAGTTTGCCTTTGCCTCTATCTTGTCATCGCGCTGGATAATATCCCCATCTCTCATGGGAGAGCCGTTTTTCAATACCGTCCCGTCAACCTGCGCAGCCCTCACAACGGACGCATCTTCGGCAGAGGCCGCAGTAACGCCGAACAGGAGCAAAAAGAAAAAAATCAGAGCGGGGACAGTCCCCATTCTACGACTATGTTTCACTTCGTCCGTAAATAGGGACAGTCCCCTCAAAACAGCCGATAACAACACAACCTTAACAAATCTAATCACTTTTAATACCTCCTGATCTTTTCTCTTTTTTTTTAATTTGGCCCCTGTTCCACAGTGCAGAAGAACCCGCCTCATCCCGGAGAAGCGGCATCGACACTAATGCCCGCAGTGTATTTTTTCCCTCTCCCGTCCGTAACTTCCAGCATTACATTGTATTTGCCCGCTTCATAGTAATGCGGAGGGGGCACCATTTCCGCGCTTTCCTGCCCGTCCCCGAAGAGCCACTCGAACCTTACCGGTCCCTCAAGATTTTTTATCTTCGGCTCGAGATGCACTATCATTGGTCCCTTTCCTGATTTCGGAGCCGCAATAATTTCGACCTTTGCATCATTGCGCTCTTCGGAAAAGACTATCCCGCAGGTCAATGCTATCGCTGCGAACAAAATCAGGATTGAGAAAAACAATTTAGAATTCAAACTCCGCACCGAGGACAATCTCCGATGCGGAATCGGCCTTCTGTCCATTCGACCTCCTGTAAACATTGCCAGGCACGAAATATCCGAACTCCGCAAAGCCGTTCAAACGCTTATATATCGGGAAATCGAAGTTCATATCCATTTCCCATCCGATATCCTTTGTCTTCTCTGTGGAAGTAGCCGCGCCCCGGCTCCAATCCCACCAGTTACTTACAGTGCCGCGCCCTTTATAAACACTCTCGGTAGTCCAGAACTTCGCCAGCGAGATGTTTGTCTTTAATTTCTTAACCGGCTCAAAGCCTGCAATCGCCCTTGCAAACGTAACGTTGGCAAGGTTGCTGTCATATAAGAAATATCCGGCTCTTATGTCTTCGCTGAAAATATTGCCGAACTTCCTCCGTTCTTTACAAAGGAATAATCCGCTGAAATATTTCATGTCCTCTGTAGCCGGGTCATCGGCCTTGTTGCCCGATCCCCTGCCGAACTCCAATCCTGCCTTAACGGTCTTAAAATCATAATCCCCGCGCAGCAATGCCGCATAAGCGCTTATATCCCTGTTCTTCGTGTAAGAACCGGTAAGATACATCAGGTCTGCCTTGTAAGAAAAATTACCTTCCTTGCCGTGTCCTGCAATGCCTATCCACGTGGGCTCGAAGCTCCCGTCCCTCGGAGTTGTGCTCGCATTAAAATCCTTATCGAGATTCAAATCGGGACTGTCCGATTTGCCTCTGTCAAAAACTTTGAGGATATAAGGCTCGATAGTCAAATCCTTTTTCGGCTTGATATTGAAGCTCAGCAGCCATCCGTCCAGTTTATTCGCAACACCGAGGACTGCAGTCCTATCGCCGGAAGGGTAAGTGAAATTATTGTAATTCTTCCATCCCCCTGCTATGGCAATATAAGATAGCGTAGCCGACATCCTTCCTAAAGGGGTCATTCCGAGCGGATGGGTAAATTTCAGGGCATCTACGGGCCCTTCGAGAACGATGCCTCCGTTGCCGACGATCATGCTCTGCCTTCCGACCTTTGCCACATAATTGCTTGTGTACTGAACATAGAGTTCCCTGACGAGGGCCGAGTTCACGGTCTGGAATTCGGACAAACGGTCGAGGGTTCCCTCGCTGTCTTCCTTCCAGTCAAAAACAAAGTTGCCTTTGTCGAACACAACGGCCGTTGAAAGGGGGCCGTATTCGGCGTCTATCTTCATCTGAAACCTCTGGTCGAAGTAAGTCATATTGTCATATTGCCATGTCTGTAAAGGGTTGTTGAGATTGAAGTTGCTCCTCGTATTGACACGCAGTTTGTATTTGCCGGAGAAGTCGAACTTCACCTTGTCGGCAGCCTCTTCCGCCTCCTTTGCTATCTTTGCATCCTGTTTCCTCTTCCATGTCTCGAGTTCCGTAAGCCTGCGCCGGGCATCGGGATCCCTGCCGCCGGGCGCTTCCGCGCTGACAACGGGCTCGCCCCATTCATCGTCTGCCGCCGGTTTTGTTTTTTCTTTTGCAATAGTGTCTTTAGGCGCGGGAGCCTGCGCTGCCGGCTCCTTGCCTTTTAACAGCTTTTGCACCAGCGACTCGATGTCGGAAATGCGCTTTTCAAGACTCTGTATATATTTCCTCGTATCTTCTCCAGATTGCGCGTCTGCCGCATAAGATGAAAAATCCGGCGCGAAAAGTAAGGCGGCCACAAATGCTGCGGCAAAAATATATGCGTTAGCAATTCTCATTTTCCAGTCTCCGATTCATGTTCATGCTCGTGACGCTTCTTTATTCCCATGCCGTAAAACACCGGAATTTCTTTCATCTTGCCGTCACGCCCCCTGAATTTAGTGACCTTTCTTTCCTGACCGTGGCACTCCAGACATACAAGCCTCTTTAAAAGCGGTTTGAAGGTATAGGGGTCTTCAGGATGAATGGCCGCAAAGAATTCTATTTCGCCCTTCGTATTCTTCCTCTGTATAAACTTAGCCAACGGACCGGGATCCTGTATCCTCGATCTTTTAATTATGCTTATCATTTCGGCGCATTCTTCCATGCCTTTTTCGCCCGCTATGACTTTTGAAAAACATTCGGTTACAGCCCTTTCATCGACAGCGGCTTTATAAGCTCCGGATGCGTCACCTTTCTCAACCTGACCCCATGCATTAGGCCCCCAAGCCTCATGGCAGGTCGCGCAGGTAATCTGCTTCAGTCCCCTGACTTTTTCCTTCCGGGGTATCTGCGTAAACATATCGCTTACAATGCTCCTGTTCATCCACTTAAGGTCCTCTGTATCTTTGCTCTTCATGTAATCGGACTCGAGCTTCATGCTTCCAGAGCTTAAGGGCAGAACGGTCTTTACGTGGGAGACGAGCTTTTCATTCTGAAGGAGTTTATTTATTTCTCCTACCACGACTGATTTTTCATCGCTGTTCATGGCCTCGGGCCTGAAAGCGCCGATAATCGCGCGCGCCTCTGCGCTGAGAGGCAGAATATCAATCTTCCCCTTTATGGATTTCATCAATCCCGGCCAGTCTTTGATCTCATCCATGGAAAGATCCGCCGCCGTTTGGCTCATTGCCTCAAGATGCAAGGCATGCGGATGGGGATACTTCTTTTTCTTTTTCGAAACGGGCTCCTCAGACCACACCGGGCTGTATATGACGGAGGCCGCTACAAATACGGCTGCGATTATTAAAATAGGTTTTAGCCGACTGTTTCGCATAGGTTTTTCCCCTCCCTGCATACTTTTGAATAAAGTTCTAAGATATATTCTTCTTCGTTCTTCATAAACTCGGTAATGGAACGGGCAACGGCCTTATAAAATCCGTATTCCGCCCTTTCGATAATCTTTTCGCAACAGCGATACACCCATTTCGAAAGATGTTCGTTCATGAATTCCTTCTGGAGTTCGATGCATTTCTGAAGCGACTCAAAATCGGTCTTTTCCCGCGACTCCTTTTCTATCCTGCATAGAAAGGCCATAAACTCCAATTCCATTCCTAAGTGGTCCGGCATCGAGATGCACTCTTTCAGAATATTCGCGCCCGCCTTTTCATAAAATTGAACGACGCTTATGGTAACCCTTCCTCCGAGCCTCTTATCCCTGTCGAGATACACCGCCTCGTGCGGAATTACGTCCGACGGGAGCACAAATAAGGCGGTATGCTCGGCCTCCAATTCGTCCTTAAGATCCGGCATATTCTCGGCCTGCCTGACGAATTCAAACAGCCCCGCGGGATAAGACTCTATCCCTTCGCCGTCTTCATAATTATCCTGAAAGACCGATAATATGCTTCCGTCCTTTATCATTGCAATCAGAGAATCCGAAGGCGGCTTAAGGCAAAGACCCGCTAAAAATCTGTATGTCCTTTCCCTTTCTTCCGCTGTTACAGCTTCCAATTCGCTCACTTTAACCTCCATATCTAATCTCTATGTCGATGTTTTAACAAATCCGTTTTGAACAAACGCCATTTGCTTTTTATGTCTGCTTATACATAAGGGGCATATGCCATTTGTAATGGCGTCCCCGGAAAGCTGAAGACTTTCCGGCGCAGAAACAAAATCCATCCCGCATACCGAGCAGGTCTTTCTTTCCGTTTCAAAGACCCTGATCTCCATATCTTCCGCCAGATAATTCAGCCTTGCCGTTTCCTTTATTTTTATCGCGCCGGGCATGCAGGTCTCCTCGCAAATACGGCAGTTAGTGCACAATGCCGGCTTAAAACTCAAGCAGAATTTCCCGCCTTCCTGCTTTTGGGTTAAAGCGCCTGCCGGGCAAAGGGTTGCGCAAACGGCACAACCGGTGCATTTGGAAGACACCTCGATCTCCGCGAGCATTGCATCCGTTGACGGTATATGCATCTCTTTCAAAGACGGAAATCCCTCAAGCGCCTGAATAAGGAGTCTTCTCTTGAAATTTTCAGGTCTCCTCGTAATAGCTCCGATGAATGTCTCCTTTTCGTCTCCGCCGGTTCCGACATCAGGAAGTGAAGTTACAGCTACTTCCGCGGCCTTTGCCCTGAATACGGAAAAGAATTCCCGCCTCGAGACCGATTTCTCGGGCGCCTTTGACAATTGTTGAAGGGGTATCCTTTTTATAATAAGCCTGTCCTTCTCTATTCCCATCATTTC
>JACREW010000042.1 GCA_016212685.1 Nitrospirota bacterium | reverse complement strand
GTACCTGCTGATACGACACGCCGACCATTTCGGCAAGCATCATCTGAGACATGCCTTGCGCCTTCCGGTATTCCTTTATAAGACTGCCGATAGTCTTTTCCCCTCGTTTTTTCATCTGAGACACTCTAAATAAGCGCAAAGATAAAAGTCTATAAACCTATGGTTGTGATGAATGTTGACATTCACAACCAAAGATTGTATATTTTAGAGGTAGTTAGAGATAGGGAGAATTGCCTATGAATAAAGAGAAGAAAGTCCTTGTAATAGATGATGACGAGGCCGTCAGAAGGCTTCTTTCCGATGTCCTCGGTCTGCACGAATTCGTTGTTTGCGCCGTCCATAACGGGTTGTTTGCTCTCCACATTCTTGAAAAAGAGGATTTTGACATTATTATTACCGATTATTCCATGCCGGAGATTGACGGCGTTGCGCTTACGAAGATAATGCGTTCCCGCTGTCCAAAATCTTTCATAATAGGGATAAGCGCGGATTGCGATGAAAGGGATTTTCTAAACGCGGGTGCGAATGTCTTCCTTCGCAAGCCTTTTTATCTTCATGATATGCTGTCTATGATTCAGGGGGGCATGAAAGTTTGACTTCGCATGAGTTAATATGCGACTATAAAAATAGAAATTTAATTGGAGGTGGCTGTTAATGCCTATATATGAATACAACTGCAAAAAATGCAATGAGACCTTTTCGGTATTTCAGAGCATCAACGCACACGAGAGCCATACGCTTTGCCCGAAGTGCAACTCAAAAGATGTTGAGAAGAAGATTTCTACCTTTAGTTGTTGTTCTATAGGAGCCGGGGGCGGAAGCTCATCGCCTTTTGGTTCTTCTGGAGGTTTCAGCAGAGGCTTTGGCGGAGGTTGAGGCCCAGCCTGCTGAACAGTTAGTTCAGCCCATCATATTTATCTTATGTGCGAGACACCCTGCTCCGAAGCCGTTGTCTATGTTCATTACCGCAATGCCCGGAACGCATGAGTTGAGCATAGCAAAAAGGGCGGTAAGCCCTCCAAGGCTTGTGCCGTAACCTACCGACGTAGGCACCGCTATGACCGGCCTGTCCGTAAGTCCTCCCACAACAGAGGGCAGCGCGCCTTCCATTCCCGCGACAACGATTATTACCCTTGTTTTCCCGATAAGTTTTCGATGGCTCAGCAGCCTGTGAATGCCTGCAACGCCCACATCGTAAAGCCTCTCTGTTTTGCTTCCAAGGAACGATGCAGTTGCTTCGGCCTCCTCTGCCACAGGCATATCGGATGTCCCGGCGGATATTACGAGTATATTGCCTTTTTTATTTTGTTTTTCACCGTATGAAATCACGCCGGCTTCAGGATAAAATTTTAATTTCTTCGAATTTATTGCCTCTTGCCTATTACCCCTTGCCTCTATTAATGCCCTGTATACATCTTCCGAGGCCTTGGTAATAAGGAACCTGCCGCTCCTTTTCAGCATTGCGCGGGCTATGGCAACTACATCCCCGGTTTTTTTGTTCTGCGCGAAAATCACTTCGGGGATATTATTTCGCAGTCCGCGATGGTGGTCGATCTTCGCGAATTCAAGATCTTCGAACGGCAGATGCTTGAGAATATCCAATGCCTCGCTTACCGATTTTTTATCGCTTTTGATCTCTTTGAGAAGGGACTCTATTTTTTTAATATCCATAAAATTATATCCTCCTAAAAATGCTTCCTAAACTTTCCGAACCTGCTTTGATCGAGGTCAGGGACTTTATCCAGTACATTCTTGAAAAACAAAAAAGACGCAAAGCATTTGTTGACCGCGTTTTGAAAGCTGAAAAAGAAACTCCAACAAGTTTTACGTTTTCCTACATATTCTCTAAAGTCAATTGTCAAGGCCTGACACCTCCAGTTCCCTGCAACAGTTACCGAAATAGATCATATTTCTATGAGCTTCACACTTTGACAGGAATTTCCGTGTATGGTAAATTGTAATAAAAGCCGATTTCAAAAAGGGGAAAGATACTATGAAACAAGCAACAGCAAGCAGCAGCGCGGACATGCTCCATAAGATAGATGCCATCGAAAAAGAGATTATGGATTTAAAGCTGTCAGTCCTCAAAAAGCTCACACCGACCGGTAAGAAAATAATATCTCTCAAGGGTATTCTTAAAGGCGTTGACATTACCGATGAGGATGTTGCAGCCGCAAAGAAGTCCCTGTATAGCAAGACAGGGATATAATCATCCATGAATTTTGTTACGGATACCCATCCGCTTCTATGGTGGTTTACAGACAATCCCAGATTAAGTCTTAAAGCCTCCGGGATTTTTGCAAGCTGTGAAAATGGCGAAAATATCATCTTTGTCCCCTCTATTGTCATAGCAGAAGCTCTCAGCATCTTCGACAAAAAGCGCATCAGCTTTGACTTTAAAAAGTTATTCAAGAAAATAAATGAAAGCGAAAATTTTGTAATCATAGCCCTCGACTATTCAATCCTTCAGAAAATGGTTGATCTAAAAGACATCCCCGAACTTCATGATAAAATAATCGTTTCAACCGCAAAATATCTCAGCCTCCCGATAATCACAAAAGATGAGACTATTCATAATATTTCTTCTGTAAAGGCAATCTGGTAAAACCATTTTTCTCCTCTCCATCTCTCCCGCCTTCAACAGTTGATCGAGTCGCGCTGACTGCTTAGTGCTGAGCGCTTTAAAATATTCATTTAATAGAAGTTGTTCTCGCTCACTAATTCAGTAACTTTTTCAAGTTTATCAAAAGGTGTCATATAATTTAAACCGCCAGTGCCAGCTCTCTGTTTACAGCAGCAAGGTATTTGGCAATTATCAGATAAACATACAGTCTTTGAATGATAAACAGATGGGTTCTGTATATGTATGCTTGTTGTGTCATCCCTTTTTGATTAAGCTTTGAAATGGACCGAAGTTCTTTTAGTATCCATAGAATTCGGATTTCAGAGTGCGGTTCATAAGGTCTTTGACCGCTTCTTTAGGCGGTTTCTCCTTATATAGTGCGAGGTAAACCTGTTCGGTTATCGGCAGGTCTATATTATGTTTTTTTGAAAGATCGTAAGCCGCGCGCGTTGTTGTAACTCCTTCGGCAACATGTATTGTCCCGCTTACAATTTCCGATAGTTTTTGCCCCTGGCCTAATTTACAGCCGACGTTATAATTTCTCGACAGCGGGCCTGTGCATGTCAGCACAAGGTCGCCGAGACCGCTCAGCCCCGAAAAGGTAATCTCCCTCGCATTCATGCTGAGGCCGAGCCTTGCTATCTCTGAAAGCCCTCTCGTTATCAGGGCAGCCCGAGAATTATGCCCGAGGCCGAGTCCGTCGCATATGCCTGCTGCAATTGCTATTACGTTTTTAAGCGCGCCGCCTATCTCCACGCCGATTATGTCGTCGTGCGTGTAAACCCTGAAATAATCGGTATTGAATATCTCCTGCAAGAGCAGTCCTGTTTTTTTATCTTCGGTGGCGAGGGTTACGGCAGTGGGAAGCCTTAAGGCAACCTCTTTCGCAAAGCTCGGCCCGGAAATAATTGAGACCGGCTTGCCGAGAATCTCTTTCAAAAGCATAGACGGCGTCAAAAGGGTTTCTATCTCTATGCCCTTCGCCGCGCTTATTATTATCGAATCTTCTTTGATATATTGTTTGGCCTGCGTAAATACCGGCCTTATGTATTGCGTCGGGACAACATTTACTATATAACGCGATGTCGATACCGCTTCGGCAATATCGTTTGTAGCCTTTAAGTTGTGCGAAAGAGCAATGTCCGGAAGATAGAGATTATTTACCCGCTCTTTATTGATCCGCTCCGCCAGGTCTGTCTCGTGCGTCCAGAGCGTTACGTCGTAGCCCTTTTCCCCAAGGAGCGACGCAAGCGTAGTTCCCCAGCTTCCGGCGCCTATAACGGATATGTAATTGTTCGGATAATCCATAGAGATAAAAATATAACAGAAATGCCTTTATTTGGCAAACTTAAAAGAATTATTTCATGATATAATTTTGATTAATACAGCTTTAAGGGGGGGCGCAGATGCAGTCAGGGCAAAAAGGCAGTATCCTTATAGTAGACGACGAAGAGACAATAAGGGCATCTCTCTCGGATATCCTTCAAGACGACGGGTATTATACAGACACGGCACGATCGGGGAGACAGGCCATACAAAAAGCCGCTGCCGGGGATTTCGATGTCGTAATGCTAGATTATATGATGCCTGCGCTCGACGGCATGGACGTGATGAAAGAGCTTAAGAAGTTAAAGCCGGGCATGAAGATAATCATGATGACTGCCTTTGCAACCGTAGAGCATGCGGTGGAAGCCGTGAAAAAAGGCGCAAACGATTATATATGCAAGCCGTATGCCACCGACAAACTGCTTGCTACAATAAGCCGCGTGCTCGAAGAGGCGCGATTTGAAGAAGACCTAAAAACATCCGACTCCGAGAATGCCTTTTACACGATAGCCAGTCCGATAAGGAGGGAAATCATGAACTTGCTTTATTTCAGGGGAAGCATGCGTTTAATGGATATAACAAGACATCTCGATGTGGATGATCATACCAAGATCGCCTTTCACCTAAAGTCTATGAAAGAGGCCGGAATGGTAGAACAACACACACACATGGGGTCACACACACACATGGGGTCAGGCACAATTATAGACATTTCAAGTAGGGGATACAACTAAACGTTTTATGGCACGGAAAACGAGAATAGAATTTGAAGGGGCCTTTTATCACATTATCACCCGTGGTAACCAGAGGCAGAAGGTATTCAAGCATGAGGATGATTCTACAAAGTATCTGGAGACAGTGGCCAAATACAAAGAAAAATACGGCTTTGCGCTATATGCGTATGTCCTTATGAGCAATCATGTGCATCTACTCATAGAGACGGGCAAAGTCCCCCTATCGAAAATATTGCAGGGCATCAACCAAAGTTACACGATGTATTACAACAAAAGGTACCGTACTGCGGGGCATCTTTTTCAGGGCAGATACAAAGCGATCCTGTGCGATAAGGACGAATACTTGCTTGCCCTTCTCAAATACATTCATTTTAATCCTATGAGAGCGAAAATAGCGGCTCCGGGAGAGTATAAGTGGAGCAGCCATGTCAGCTATACAAGCAGACAGAGCAAAGACACTTTAGTGGATACAGAAAAAGTGTTGAAGCTGTTTTCAGGAAACAAATCCGCTGCCCGTAAACTCTACAGGGCTTATATGGAGGACACTGATGTGCACATAGGAAAAGAAGATGTCTATGCCACAGTAGACCAAAGAATACTGGGAGATGAAGAATTCGTTGAAAGAGTGAGGGGGAAGAACTCCGGCAGTATAAAGGGACGAAAGAGGGCAAAGGCGTATAGACTGCCCGAGATAGCCGGAGCGGTTGAGGAAATCTATGGGGTGGGGCTGAAAGAGATACGGCAGAGGGGCAAAGCACGGCGGCTGACTGCGGCAAAAAACATGATTAGCCTTGTGGCAAGCGAGTATGGCTACAAGAACAAGGAAGTGGCGGAGTATATAGGAAAGGACCCGATGGTAGTGACGAGGCATTTAAAAGAGAGGGCGAGCTTCAGAGGAGAGATAGAACGCGTGGTTGATTATTTGAAAGGAGTGAAGGGAAATGTCTAAAAGTGAGTCTGACCCCTCTTTACTCTCCATTTGAAAGGAGTGAAGGGAAATGTCTAAAAGTGAGTCTGACCCCTCTTTACTCTCCCCCTCCATTTGAAAGGAGTGAAGGGAAATGTCTAAAAGTGAGTCTGACCCCTCTTTACTCTCCCCTCTTTACTCTCCACCTCTTTACTCTCCACAGATTTCAATTATGGTGCTTACGATGGCTATTTTGTGATCGATACATCAGGTTATGCAAGTGCTGCCGGGCATAATCGTCTAATGTTTCTATGCAAATATGATAACCACTTTGTACAACTATTGGATGTAATTGGACAAGCATATGTCGGGCCATATGGAATGGATTTTAAGCCCATTACTGCTGATAAAGATAAATCTTGCATCACAAACTGCCCTCCAGGCCAAATCATTATACAAGATTTTGATCACGACGGAACCCCAGAGATTGAAATGATAATCTCTACTGGTTTTAAGCTATACTTTGAAATAACTAACAACCGATTGCAGGTAGACCTCAATCCTGAGTTATATAAACCCTTATTTGAGCGTGAGAAGCTCAAAAAAACGAAAAGGAAATCTGATGCGTATTACATTTACGGTTTTTTAATCAATGAGTTAAAACTTGAAAAAATAAAGACCATGTTGAAAGCTGACAGAAAGCAATATAAGATGGTTGTAACGATTCTTAAAACTGTTGAGCAGTGGAATGCTGTATTTCATAATGCGGGTGGTGAGAAGTTTGTATTAAAACAATATAACCTAAAGAGGAGGTAAATATCATGGCAACTATTTGGGACATAATCGGAATTAAAAAAGGACCTGGTGGTGTCGGTGATGTTACAGTGGAGCAAAAGAATTCTACGATTTCTGATGCTGTATCAAAGTGGACAGAGATGGGACTATCGCAAGAGCAAATAGCATTTGGAATTGCCACAATGGGCGTAGAATCTGGTTTCAATTCAACGGCACAAGCAAAAACTACTACCGCTTACGGATTAGGACAATTTACTAATGATGCTTGGAAGAGGGCTGTAAAGTATTACAATGAAAATTATGGTGGCAATTTAAATTCAGATCAAAGCCGAAATGATCCTGCCGCTCAAATAGCAGTCATGGGGGCATGGACTGCCAAAGTCTGGACAATGACACAGAGTGTAGCAAATGATCCAAGACTTAAGGGTTATAGTCTAAGTGAAATTGCTTATGGGATGTGGCATGAAGGGTTTGGCACAGAAGGTAATGTAAACGGCGTTAGAAGATATCTTCAAGGATCTAAGTATAATAATTCCAATATCAAAGGATATTTTGTTACCACCTATCAAAGTGCTGGTAACATTCTTGGCGGGTATTATACAGAAAATGCTTGCTTCAGTACGCCACAGGCATCGCTTTTGGATGGAATTTTCAATCCGACATTTCGACTCTTCACCACCTCCCTTGGCACAACAGCTATTCCCACCCGTCGCGACCCAGCGATAGTAGACCTTGACGGAGATGGCATAGAAACCACCAATGTCAAAGACGGGGCGTATTTCGACCATGATGGGAATGGTTTTGCTGAGCAGACAGGCTGGGCGGCATCTGACGATGGCATGCTGGCAATGGATAGGAATGGTGATGGCATCATCAATGACGGAAAGGAATTGTTTGGCGATCAGACGCTGCTTGCCAATGGAACAAAAGCCGCAAACGCTTTTGAAGCATTGAGAGAACAGGATAGCAATGCGGATGGGAAGATCGATGCGAATGATACAGCATTCAATCAGATCAAGGTTTGGCAGGATGTTGACGGCGATGGTTATTCAACCGCTGATGAATTAAAGAGCCTTTCAGATGTTGGCATCAAATCCATCAACCTCAACTCCACGCCTTCAACTACAACCGATTCACAAGGCAATACTCAAACACGCACAGGAAGTTTTGAAAAGACCGATGGAACTACAGGAACAATCGGTGAATACAACCTCCAGAGAGACACAGCATATACAATCGCTAACGAATGGCTCGATGTTCCTGATGACATAGCAGCACTGCCTGACCTTCAAGGTTACGGCAATGTATATGATTTACAACAAGCGATGGCGAGAGAAGCTATCAGCGGTCAGCAGTCAGCCATCAGCTTAAAAACCCTCGTTGAACAATTCAGCGCCGCAACCGATACGAGTGTCAGAAATTCCTTAATGGAACAAATCCTTTACAAATGGACTGGAAGCGAAGGCATAGACCCCAACAGCAGAGGCAGTAACATTGATGCCCGCAAACTTGCGGTATTAGAGAAATTATTCGGTCAGGCATTTGTCTCTCAATACGGAACGAATCCCATTACAGAGGCAGCAACACTCTTAAAGGACGCATATAGAGGACTTTCAGAAATGATGTATTCTCAACTTATGGCACAGACACACTTGAAAGACCTTTACGGAGCAATCAGCTACACATGGGACGATGCAACGCAGAGTGTCAAAGCAGATATGAGCGCAGTCATATCAGAATTACAGAATAACCTTTCAACCGACAGCGAAACAGGCAAAACACTCCTCGGCGAGTTTGCAAGAACCATCCGCGGCTTCGGCGCACAAGAGATAATGAAATCTCTTTTCTTCACTTTGTTGATAGTAGCATTTGTTCGAAATAGAAATCTAAGGATAGATTTAAAAATGGAGGTATAAGTTATGGTGAAACATGTTTTTAAAAAATTTAAAAATGTATCAATTGTTTTCTCGTTTTTAACTTTTTTCCTTGTCTTCGGTCTGGCATTCTTAGGAAATGTGCAGATAAAAGACTGGTTTAATTCTTCTGCCTATGCTGAGTCTTCAACAGCAGAAAAGAAAAAGACAAAATCAACAAAAGCAAAAGCAGTGCCAAAAGTCGCTGATGCAGCGCTTGCTGGGTGGATAGAGGACAAAGAAACAGTTTATATACGGGAAGGCGGATTGTGGAGCATTTATATTTACAGCAGAGTAAGAGTTCCCGATCCAACGAAAGATAGAGATGTTTTAGACTCTATGGGATATTTCAGAGTAGTTACTCTTAACAGCCTTGAGTTTGCAAAGATAACCGCACCGCCATATATTGATGAAAATGAACCTCCAATTAAAGTGGTTAAAGATGGAGTTACTACCCTGGTTGTTCTTTATAATGCGTTTACCACTGGTAATAGAATTTCTATTTTTAATGATAAGGGCGGCTTATATAATGAAATTTATATAGGTTCAAAGAAACCGATTTTTGAAGATTTAGATGGAGATGGAAAATTTGAAACAATGGCATATGGAGATATTAGAGAATTGTTCACTGCCTCTGATGGTGAGGCTTTCTATGAACGTGTGAGGGGTCCCGTCATAAGTGTAGATATAGGGGATGAGATTCTCGAAATTTTCAGGTATGCAAACAATTGCGAGTGTTTTAGACGAGTAAAAGGGAAGAATTTTGAGAGATATTTTTTAGACCATGCAAGAAACCTTATAGAAAAAAAGTATCCCAAATGGCTGGGAAAAGCTAAAGCTGACTCTTTTGACATTAAAACCAGAAGACAACTGAACTGGATAATTGGGGGCTGGCTTGCAACTGTAGAAAGTACACACAACCCTGAATTAATAAGAGAAGCCTTGAATAAGTTGAAGGAGCTTCCTTATCCGTCAGAAGAAGAAAAACAGAAGATACTGGAAAAGCTTATACAGAATGGCTATCCGATGTTAAAAACCAATTAATTTTTTAATCAAAAAAAAGGAGGGACTTAACATGGCAAAGACAGCAAAGCAAATAGCAGCAGAGAGGGCAGCAAAGCAACAGGCAACGTTGGATGCAATTATTACACAGGCCAAGAACGCAGGGGCGTCCGCTGAAGAGGCTTACATTGCGGCATGGGTGGCAATGGCAGAGTCAAGCCTTGGAGCTAATTTGAGAGGCAAAAGGAGGTAACTTTATGCGGAAGATATTTTTAATAGGCTTTTTACTATGTTTTTTTATAGTCTTTGTATGTGTGCCTTTTGTGGGTGCTGAACAAACAGAAAAAGCAAAAGATACATCATCTCATAAGCAGAAAGCAGTACCTCATAAGAAAAACCCACTACTAAAAATAAAACAGGGCGACGTATATCCGGGCGATGCAGCATTGGCTGGATATGAGGAGACAAGCACAGTAGGACTACATGATACCCGAATATATAAGATTGAGGATAAAAAAATGAGAAGGACATATATATTTAGTGAAGTTGAAGCATCTCACACGGGAGATTCTTATGGATATTTCAGGGTATTAGAGCGATACGGCTATGGCAAAAAAGAAGAGAACGAGAGAGACCATTTGATTTTTGCAATGAAGACACCGCCACCAGCATGTGAAAACCCAATAAAAGCAGCATGCGGAAATCCGATGAGGAAGATAGGATCTAAGATTCTCCTTTTCTATGATAGAGGGAGACTTGGTATATATTGGGATGAACTAATGAGTGGAACTCTACGTGAATTTGATGGGAATGTTCCTATTCAGAATATTGCGGATATTGATGGAGATGGGAATTTTGAAATCAAAGCCTTTACATATATTAAAAATCCAGCTAAAAGTTTTAGCACTTTCGAGGTATTTGGAATTTATAGCTATCTTTATAGTAAGGATTGTGGCTGTTCAAAATTCGCACGATTAAAAGGAAAACCTTTTGAAAAGATTTATATTGAACATGCTAAAAAGATAAAAAAATCAAATTTGGTTGACTGGCTCGCTGCTATAGAGAGCACAGAAAACCCTGATTTAATAAAACAAGCGTTGGATGAGTTTTGGAAACTCTCTTTCCCTGATGATAAAGAAAAACAGAGGATTTTGGAACTTTTAATAGATAATGGTTCTGTAGGCTTGAAACTTAAATAAGTAGTATTAAAAATCCTTGATTCAAGGATATAAAACGAATTTTATGGAGGACTAAAATGGCTGGATTAACTGACACTCAGAAAAATAATTTAAACAGGATTCTTGAGATAATTAAGAACCAGAAAATTAAAGACCCAATTACTGGAGAAGTAAAGGACAGGTTTACTGCTGAGCAGGCTCATACTGCTGCATGGATGGCGTATATTGAATCTTCGTTTGATCCAAAGAAAAAAGGCAGAAGCAAAACTGAAAGTGGACTATATCAGTATACTGACTCCACATGGAATAGTAAGTATAGTAGCGAATTCGGCATCGCTAAAGAGGATTGGTTGTCTAATAAGAATGATTTAGACCTTCAGACAAAGGTTTTTCTCAATGATATGGAATTGTTTATGACGAGTGCATCAGAGAATGACGGCAAAGGGATTAAAGGTTATTGGTCTAATGATGGCTTGTCGGGCAAGACTTATGCAAAAGATTCAATGTCAAATTCCGGAGTCTCATGGACGCTTGAGAACTATGTTTACCTCAGACACAACACAGACCTTGCACAGGAGAAAAAAGTTTTATTCAACCGTCTGCTTGATAGAGATGGGCTGTATGCAGAGATTGAACAATCTGTAGAAACAGCTTATGGCAAGCAGATAACAGACCCTTGGGATGATCCCTCGCTTGCTCCTTTTATCAAGATCCTCTCAGAAACCTTAA
The DNA here is from genome assembly GCA_016212685.1 of Nitrospirota bacterium. Classification (GTDB taxonomy): domain Bacteria; phylum Nitrospirota; class Thermodesulfovibrionia; order Thermodesulfovibrionales; family Dissulfurispiraceae; genus GWB2-47-37. Next base: position 1,159 of record JACREW010000042.1, on the reverse strand, counting down.
GCATCGATATAAACGGATTGAGCAACAAAGAAGCGGTAGAGAAGATCAGGGCATCGATGAAATCATTATTGACTCCAAAGGAATTGAATAACTTGCTGGATTGTCTTAGCGGCATGAATATCTGTGATATTGCTAAAGTTGATCAAACAATAGCCAAAGTCAGAGAAGCAATGGGACCTATAAACACGGAGACCCGCCGCGACCCGATCATGCTCGACCTCGATGGCGATGGAATAGAAACCACGAATGTCAAAGATGGTGCTTATTTTGACCACGATGGAAATGGGTTTGCTGAGCAGACAGGCTGGGCGGCAAGTGATGATGGCATGTTGGTTATGGATAGAAATGGGGACGGGATTATTAACGATGGAAAGGAATTGTTTGGCGATCAAACAATTCTCAGCGACGGAACCAGAGCGGCGAATGGATTCCAAATGGCTGCTTGACATGAGCGTTGCTCATGATAGAATTTGAGACAGGGAGGAATATAGTGATTTTAACTGTTCTAATAAAACTGGCAGGGATTCTCATAATCCTATATTTGATCAAAACCGTCAAAACAAGAAAAGAGAGGCCGCTGTTTTTCTCAGAGCATATCTGGACTTTTAATGATGCCTTAAAGGTTTTGATGCCGATTATACTGCCTAATGTTCTTCATCAGGTGGCAGTAGATTTTTTCCCATCTATCAGAATAATCAATCTTTGGATTACGGTATTGATAGTCCCAATAGCAATAATTTTTTTATTCAAGAAATTCATTTTGGATAAATATAATCTCAGCCTTAGAATATTTGGTTTCACTGTTGAGAAATTAAAAAGTAAGACTACGATAGGTCTTGTCATTCTTTTTCTGATTTTAATTGCTCTTTCCCCTCAAGATATTCAAAAAATTCAAACATCTGGAAAAGTCCGCTGGCTCATCACTATTTTTGCATTAACATTTCCATTTTTTGAAGAATTATTATTTCGGGGAGTTCTGTTTCCTGTTGTGCAGGAAAGAGTGGGAACCTTTATGGGTATTATTATTACATCTTTTATCTGGAGCGCAATGCACTTCCACTATAACTTTCATCAAACTGCAGGGCTTTTTCTTATTGGATGTGTATTGGGATATTCTTATTTTAAGACAAAGACTCTAATAACACCTATCTTAATTCAT
>JACREW010000043.1 GCA_016212685.1 Nitrospirota bacterium | reverse complement strand
TGGCATCTTCAATATTCTTTTTTTTAATATCCTCGATATACGGCAGCATCCCGATTATCGGCACGGGACATAATTTTTTCAACACTTCAGGGTTTGTCTTTCCGGCAATATCTCCGGTCAACGGCATGTGGCAGTTAATAATTACTCCTAAAACATTAAGCCCTTCCCTTAACGCGTGATTGACCGTAAGGAGCGTATGATTAATCGTTCCGAGTGTCGGACGCGCAACAACGATTACAGAAAGTTTCATCTCTCTGATGAGGTCGCCGATAAAATAAGCCTCTTGCCTTTTGCCCTTTGCCCTTTGCCTCTTTATAATCGGCACGAGCAGCCCACCGACACCCTCGACAACCATAAAGTCATATTTCTTTGAAAGCGTTTTATAAGCATCAAAAATCTTTTTTATCTCTATCGGCCTTTTCTCGATCTTCGATGCGACCATCGGCGCGAGCGGATGCTCAAAACGAACCGGCGTAATCAGATCTATCGAATCGTTCATCTCCGCCATATTCTTTAAAAACATGCCGTCAGAAGGTATTAATATTTTTCCTTTGCCCTTTGCCCTTTGCCCTTTGCCCCTTGCTTTTATGCATCCCGTTTCTATCGGCTTCATAGCGCCGGCCTTCACGCCTTTTTTGATAAGCGCCCTGATTATCGCGGCAGAAACGATAGTCTTGCCGACTCCCGTATCCGTACCTGTTATGAAAACGCCTTTCGACATGTTTTATAAAATCCTGCTTTCGAGGCAAAACACCTGCCCCGTGATATTTTTTGTGCTTGTGAGATACACAATAAATCTTGCCGTTTCTTTTGGGTCTGAAAGTGCATTTAAAAGACTCGCCTCTCTTGCCATTTTCAAGGCATCTTCCGCCTTTATCCCCATTTTGGTAGACATATATCCGGGCAGGATCGCATTCACCTTTATGCCATGCTCTGCAAGTTCAATGGCAGCAGTCTTTGTCAGGCCGAGCAACGCAGCCTTTGAAGCGCTGTATGCCGCCTGTCCTTCTTTCCCTTTCAAGCCTGAATAGGATGATATGTTGATAATATGCCCTCCGTCCTTCATAAGAGGCGCGAATGCCTTTATGCAATTAAAAGCGCCTTTGAGATTAACATCCATTATCCTGTCCCAATCCTTTTCCCCTTGCTTTATCAATAACGCGTCTTTTGTTATTCCGGCATTATTAACGAGCGCATCCACCCTGCCCCATTCTTTATAAACATGCTCCGCCATCGCCGAAACCTCATCAGGGTTTGCAACATCCGCCTTTACAGTCAACACGCTGCCGCCCATCATTTCAGAGAGTTCCCGCGCCTGCGTCCCGGATTCGAGATAATTTATGACAACACAGTAAGCATTCTCATGAAATGCCTTCGCAATCTCCCTGCCGAGACCGCCTGCGCCGCCTATTATTACAGCAACCTTATTCGTCATAATCCTATCATTAATGGTATAATATCCAATCTATACAATTTTAAGTTTATGCATATGTGTCAGGTGCGGCGAAAAGACTTTAAACCCAGCACTGATATTAACATTTATCTTATACCGTCATCCGCATCGGCGGATACTTATTGGGTGATACATTTATAATCTTTAATATGCGCTTGAAACAACACTTTTTAAAGTCTTTGAGCCGTGCCTGACGCATATCTTGGGTTTAACATTTATATTCGGTTCCGGCGCTTATTAAGCACCCACGGCTAATAGTTTTGCAAAAGGCAGGCTGTCCTGCCGGCTTGCTGCAATTATTTTAAGGCATTGGAGGAAACATGGCAAGGTTTGAAGAAATTCAGATGACTCTGGCCGAGTCTGCGAAAAAATATCTCGAAATATATAACATGCAGGTCTTTATCGAGCAGTTCACCCTCGACAGGGAAAACAAGTTTTCCCTTACCCTGCCCGACATGGGACAGCCGTTTCCGGTATCGGCAACGGTATCTTTCTTTTACGACGCGTTTCAGACAGGGGTAACGCTCTATGAGGAAGACCTTTCAGACAGCGACGACAACGACGTAGACACTTCGATAGAACTGGAATTTACCGTGAGGCTGCCGATCATGGAGGGCTATCCCGATATAGAGGCGCTGCTCGACGAGATAGAAGAAGAATATCCTGACGCGGAGCCCTATCTTTCCATCAGGGAAACTTTCGGCGGAGAAAAACCCTTCAAGGAGCACGAGATAATCTATAATTACGACATAGGCGCGGAAGATGTGACCGACAAAGAACTTTTCGACGAGATATTCGAGGAATTGAAGGGAATCCTGGAGTTGGCACACAAAAGGACAAAGGATTACACTGACCTCTCATGGTACGGTGAAGAATGATACCCTTGAACGATATCAAATTCGTCCTCCTCGACATGGACGGCACGTTGCTGGACAAATATTTCGACGATTATTTCTGGGAGCACCTCGTGCCGGAGAAATACGCCGAAAAACATCATATGACATTCGGCAAGGCAAAGGAAGAGTTGTTGTCGAAATACAAAGCTCATGAAGGCACTTTAAACTGGACCGATATAGATTTCTGGTCCAGAGAGCTTCATCTCGATATCCCTGCGTTAAAAGAGCAGATAAAACATCTTATCGAGGTTCACCCTCATGTGGAGGACTTCCTGAAGATGCTGAGAAGGCATCACAAAAAAGTATTCATGGTAACCAACGCGCATTATAAGGTTCTGGACATAAAACTGAAAAAGACCGAGATCGGAAAGTATTTCGACAAATGCATCACGTCCTTTGAAATGGGCTATCCAAAAGAGATGCTCGAATTCTGGGAAAAGACAGAAAAACTATTGAAGTTCGATAGGGAAAATACTCTGGGTCTTCGCGTAATCGTGTGGGTAGTTTTGAGCACTTTCCTATATCTCCGGCAACATACAAGTCAGTATTTTCAGCCTCAGATACTCCTCATCACGTAACCCATACGCCCGTCTCTGCATAAC
>JACREW010000040.1 GCA_016212685.1 Nitrospirota bacterium | reverse complement strand
GCACGAGCCTGAACTGCAGGAAGAACATCCCGAAGATGTCTGATGTTCCACTCCGCTCATCCCGAACACTGAGAATTTTTTTTTGACTTCCGCGGATTCGCATTCAGGGCAATGTATTGTCTGATCCCCGAAAACGAGTTTTTCGAATTCATGCCCGCACTTGCCGCATATATATTCATAAACCGGCATTTTCAGCGCCCTCCTTAATTTTTTTAATATAACATAGAGCTTGCATTATTATATAAAATCTTTTAAAGTTTAAGTGATTTGCGAATGCTATGCATGGAGGGTCTATGGGAGGGAACAAGACTCAAAATCTTCAGGACAGCTTCCTGAACCAATTGCGGAAGGAAAAGGTGCCTGTCGTAGTGTATCTTACGAACGGCGTGCGCTTGAAGGGCATAGTCAAGGGGTTCGACAGCTTTGTTGTTCTTCTTAAAGAAGTCAACGAACAACTCATTTACAAGCATGCAATCTCTACAGTCGTCCCCGAAAAAAGCATAGACATAAAGATTGAAAGCCCTGAGCTTTAGGCATCCCATTTCCATCTTGGGAAAGCGCTGCTTAACACAGAGATATTCCGGTTATTATTTTAGCGGGAGGTAATATTTAATGTTACAGACAATGCGAAAACATGCGAAGTTCTTTTACGTTCTTTTTTTTATTGTAATTCTGTCTTTTATATTTTGGGGAGTCGGAACAGACAACGACTCCTATAAAAAGAGGGTCGTCGCCGAGATAGGCAAGGAAACGGTTACGGAAGAGGAGTATTGGAGGGCATACGAGAATGTGCGGCAGCAGTTCAGGGATATGTATAAAGGCAAGTTCGACGAGGACATAGAAAAGAAAATGAAGCTAAAAGAGGCGGTCCTCAACAGCCTTATAGAAGAGAGGGTGCTTTTGACTGCCGCGAAGGAATCGGGGGTAACCGTAACGGATAAAGAGCTTCAGGATACAATTATAGGCAATCCTTTGTTCATGAGAGACGGCGTTTTCAGAAAGGATGTTTATTTTAATATGCTTCAGCGGGTATACAGGGTGACGCCGGAGATATTCGAAAACTCCGTGCGCCGGCAGCTCGCGTTGCTGAAGATGAGAAGGCTTATCGAGTCTGCCGTAGATGTGAATCCGCTGGATTTGAAGGACGTATCCGGAGACGAGAAGAAGATAAATGAGACACGGCAAGCGCTTCTGATCGAGAAGAGCAACGCCGCCGTGAGATCATACGTAGAAAGCGTTAAACAGAGGATGAAGTTCAAGGTCAATATGGATATTATTTCATAGATAAAGTCATTGAAGCAGACCTGCGCTATATTTTAAGATATTTTGACTCGGATTATGGAAAAGCCCTCAAAACATGTTATAATTTAAATTAAATTTTTGAAGGGGTAAGCAGATGCTTGACGATAAGTTGACGATAGGATTGACGTTTGATGATGTCCTTTTATTGCCCGCCAAATCCGATGTCCTTCCGAGGGATGTCGACATAAGCACAAAACTGACAAGAAATATAACCCTCAGTATCCCCATAATCAGCGCAGCGATGGACACCGTTACCGAAGGCGGGCTTGGAATAGCGATTGCGCGGGAAGGCGGGCTTGGAATAGTTCACAGGGCAATGTCTCCCCAGAGACAGGCGCTTGAAGTCGATAAGGTCAAGAAGTCGGAAAGCGGCATGATAGTCGATCCCATAACCATAGCCCCTGACGCTCTGATTTCAGAGGCCCTCGCGCAAATGGAGAGATACAAGATATCAGGAGTGCCTGTTACGATAAAGGGAAAGCTTGTGGGAATTCTTACCAACAGGGATTTGAGGTTCGAGACCAACGTGAAGAAGAAGGTCTCGGAGGTTATGACAAGGGAAAAGCTCATTACGGCTCCTATAGGCACTAACCTCGATAAGGCGAAAAAGTTGCTTCACGAATATAAAATAGAAAAGCTGCCTATAGTGGACGACGACTTCAATTTAAAGGGACTGATTACAATAAAGGACATAGAAAAGAGAAAGAAATACCCCAGCGCATGCAAGGACAGGTTGGGCAGACTTAGAGTAGGCGCCGCTATAGGCGTCGGAGAGGATGCCTTGCACAGGGCCGAGCTTCTTGTTAAAGCCGGTGTCGATATTATCGCCATAGATACCGCGCACGGGCATTCCAAGGCGGTTATCAACACATTGAAGGAGATCAAGAAGAGATTCGATATAGATGTCATTGCCGGAAACATTGCCACCGCCGAAGGCGCAAGAGATCTCATAAAAGCAGGCGCGGATGCGGTGAAAATAGGAATAGGGCCGGGTTCTATATGCACTACCAGGATAGTTGCAGGCGCAGGCGTTCCGCAGCTTACTGCTATTAAAAACTGTCACGAGGTCGCGTCAAAGGCCAACATACCGTTGATCGCAGATGGTGGAGTAAAGTATTCCGGCGATATCACAAAGGCGCTTGCGGCGGGCGCGCACTGCGTTATGATAGGAAGCCTTTTTGCGGGAACGGCCGAATCTCCCGGAGAGATAATCCTTTATCAGGGCAGGAGTTACAAGGTTTATAGGGGTATGGGATCTCTCGGCGCAATGGAGCAGGGGACTAAGGACAGGTACGGGCAGCAGGGAGTAGAAAAAGAAAAACTCGTCCCTGAAGGCGTTGAAGGAAGGGTTCCTTATAAAGGCCCGCTTTCACAGAGCATCCACCAGCTTGTGGGCGGTTTGCGTTCCGGCATGGGATATTGCGGTTGCAAGACTATAGAGGAGATGAGGGAAAAGGCTCGCTTTATCCAGATCACCAATGCAGGATGGAGAGAGAGCCATGTCCATGATGTCATTATCACTAAGGAAGCGCCCAATTACAGGATAGAACAGTGATGGCTGATAAAATACTTGTCCTCGATTTCGGCTCGCAATACACCCAGCTTATTGCGCGAAGGATAAGGGAAAACAAGGTATATTCGGAGATTTTCCCGTTCAATGCGTCTATTGAAAAGATAAAGGCATTTAACCCCGGCGGGATTATCCTTTCGGGAGGGCCTTCCAGCGTTTACGATAAAGGCGCGCCTGCTCCCGTTATGGAAGTGTTTAAGCTCGGCATACCCGTTTTAGGCATCTGCTACGGAATGCAGTTGATGGCCCATTATCTTGGAGGGCAGGTAGCAAAGGCCGCTAAAAGGGAGTACGGAAAGGCTCAACTGATTGTCGATGACAATGTCGGCCTCTTTGAGAAGATATCGAAGAAGACTAAGGTCTGGATGAGCCATGGCGACAGGATAGAAAAGCTGCCGAAAGGTTTTTCCGCCATAGGGCATACCGACAATGCGCCAATAGCGGCAATGGCCAGTATGCAAAAGCGATTCTATGCATTGCAGTTCCATCCGGAAGTGGTTCATACCGACGAAGGCACAAAGATACTCCGGAACTTCGTTTATAACATATGCAACTGCAAGCCCGCTTGGACGATGAAGTCTTTCATCGGGACCGCAAAGAAAGAGATTAAGGAAAAGGTGGGCGACAAAAGGGTAATATGCGGCATAAGCGGGGGGGTGGACTCTGCTGTTACGGCAGTGCTTGTGCACGAAGCTGTAGGAGATGCGCTTACCTGCATCTTTGTCGACAACGGCTTGCTGAGGGCAGGCGAGGCAAAGAAGGTCGAAGAGACCCTGCGCAAGAGCTTTCATATGGACATGCACTGCGTGGATGCATCTGAAAGGTTTCTCAGAAGGCTAAAGAGAGTGACCGACCCTGAGAGGAAGAGAAAGATTATCGGCAATGAATTCATACGGGTCTTTGAAGAAGAGGCCATGAAGATTAAAGGCGTAGGATTTCTTGCCCAGGGGACTTTATATCCCGATGTAATAGAAAGCACGTCATTTAAGGGGCCTTCGGCAGTTATCAAAAGCCATCACAATGTGGGCGGCTTGCTTAAGAAGATGAGGCTGAAACTCGTGGAACCGTTGAGAGAGCTTTTTAAGGATGAGGTCAGGTTGCTCGGCAAAGAACTGGGCATGCCGGATGAGATAATTTACAGGCATCCGTTCCCGGGCCCCGGTCTTGCCATACGGTGCATCGGAGATGTTACCAGAGAGAGAATGGAAGTCCTCAGAAAGGCTGACACCATTGTCCTTGAGGAGATAAAAAAAGCTGACCTTTACAGGGCGATATGGCAGGCGTTTGCCGTAATCCTTCCAATAAAAAGCGTCGGTGTTATGGGCGATGAAAGGACCTATGAAAATGTTGTTGCAGTAAGGGCCGTGACGAGCCTCGACGGCATGACCGCGGATTGGGCGAAAATTCCCTATGAAGTGATGGAGAGGATTTCCAACAGGATCATAAACGAGGTGAAGGGCGTAAACAGGATTGTTTACGACATAACCTCAAAGCCTCCCGGGACTATTGAGTGGGAGTAAAAGGCAAGAAGTGGACATTAAGGCTTACCTCAAAGAAAAGAAAGCGCTAATAGACGCATTCCTCGAATCTTATTTCTTGTCGCCACTTATACCCCGGACACTCCGCGATTCGATGGTCTATTCCCTTTCTGCCGGGGGGAAAAGGATCAGACCTGTTTTATGCCTTGCATCTTACGAGGCATGCGGAGGAAAGGCCGAGGATATTATTTCCTATGCCTCTGCGCTTGAATTTATTCACACCTACTCATTGATTCATGACGACCTTCCGGCTATGGACAACGATGATTTGCGGCGCGGCAAGCCGACAAACCATAAGGTCTTCGGCGAAGGCATGGCAATCCTTGCAGGAGACGGCCTGCTGACAGAGGCATTTTATATGCTTGCAAATAACCGGCAATCGGCGAGTATTCAACCGGCAGCCATACTGAAGGTCATCCGCGAGATCGCAATCGCATCCGGCATTCACGGCATGGTCGGCGGCCAGGCGCAGGATCTTTTGTCCGAGGACGAGGAGCCTGATGAAGAGACCCTCGCCTTTATTCACCGGCATAAGACAGCCGCGCTTATAACGGCATCCGTGCGCTCCGGAGGCCTGCTTGCCGGCTGCAGCGATGAGCAGCTTTTCAGGCTTACCGGCTATGGAGAAAATATCGGGTTAGCTTTTCAGGTCATTGATGATATACTTGATGTAGAAGGCGAGACAGAGGTGCTCGGTAAACCCAAAGGCTCGGACGAGAAGAAAAAGAAGATGACGTATCCGAAGCTTTACGGCATAGAAAGATCGAGGGAAAAGGCAAAGGAACTTATTAACGGCGCTATTGAGGCGCTGGGTGTATTCGATGAAAAGGCAGAGCCTCTAAGGGCTATCGCGCGGTATTTATTAGAAAGGAAAAGTTAATATGAGTATATGGCAGGGCACAGTATTTCCGCTCATTCTCGAAAGGCATCCGGCCTTTCTCCGAGGCTGCGCCAGCCCGCTTAAACATCCATGTTACGCTTGGGCTGCCGAAGCCGCTCCAATACAATGCCCTGCCATGAGTTAATTATGCTTATCGAAAATATAAAATCGCCGCAGGATATTAAGTCTCTGTCTACGGAGGAACTGAATACCCTCGCGGAAGAGATCCGCAATGTAATCATCGAGCGCGTTTCGATTAACGGCGGGCATCTGGCATCCAACCTCGGCGTGGTCGAATTGACCATCGCCCTGCATTATGTCTTTAATTCGCCGGAAGACAAGATCGTATGGGATGTGGGGCATCAGGCGTATCCGCATAAGCTTTTAACCGGAAGGTTCCCTTTATTTCATACACTCAGGAAATACGGGGGCATATCCGGCTTTCCGAAGATTTCGGAGAATCCTCACGACGCCTTTGGGACAGGGCATAGTTCAACATCCATATCCGCCGCCATCGGCATGCTTGAGGCGCGGGATATCATCAAAAAATCTCAAATTTCAAATTTGGAATCTCAAATCCCTAATAAGGTTATTGCGGTAATCGGGGACGGCGCCATGACCTCCGGACTGGCATTTGAGGGGCTGAATCACGCAGGGCATCTTAAAAAAGATCTGATAGTCATACTCAATGACAACGAGATGTCCATATCGCCGAATGTGGGAGCAATGTCCAATTATCTCAGCAAGGTGATTACGAGCTCGTTTTTCCAGAAATTCAGGAAAGAGACAAAGGCCCTGCTTGAAGGCATTCCAAAAATAGGAGAATCAGTAGCAAAGATAGCCCATAGGGCTGAGGGCAGTCTTAAAGGTTTTTTCCTGCCCGGCGGATTGTTTGAAGACCTCGGATTCACTTATGTAGGCCCCATAGACGGACACGACATACCGCTGCTTATCGAGACATTAAGCGGCATTAAAGACATAAACGAGCCCGTCCTTGTCCATGTAGTCACAAAAAAAGGAAAGGGATATAAATTTTCGGAAGACGACCCGTGCATATATCACGGAATCGGTCCGTTCGCGGTCGATACCGGTCTTCAGACAGAAGGTGTAAAGTGCAAGGATTCTGGCGCTCCTGCCGGAAACCCTCAAATTTCATACAGCGATGTATTCGGCGACGCTCTTATAGATATCGCATCTGCTGACAAACGGGTTGTTGCCATTACAGCGGCTATGAAGGAAGGGACAGGTCTCGCTAAATTCGCGGAGGCGTTTCCGGAAAGGCTTTATGATGTGGGGATTGCAGAACCCCATGCCGCAACATTCGCCGCCGGCCTTGCCCGTCAGGGGTTGCGGCCTGTGGTGGCTATATATTCAACTTTTCTCCAGAGGGCGTATGACGAAATTATACATGATATATGTCTCCAGAACCTTCCCGTCATTTTTGCGATAGACAGGGGCGGCATAGTAGGAGAAGACGGGCCGACTCATCAGGGGGTTTTTGACGTGTCGTTTTTAAGGCATATACCAAATCTCGCTTTTATGGCGCCTAAAGACGGCGAAGAATTGAATGCCATGCTGAAATTTGCCGTTAATCACAACGGCCCTTCCGCAATAAGGTATCCGAGAGGGAAGACGTGCAGGCCGTCGGACAATCATCCGACGGAAATAAAATTAGGGAAGGCCGAAATATTATCTGAAGGACAGGAGGTTGTTATTATTGCTGCCGGCAATACGGTAGCCCCTTGCGTGAGGGCGGCGGAACTGCTGAAAAAGGACAATATAAATTCATGCGTGGTGAATATGCGCTTTATAAAGCCCCTCGACGAGGATCTGATAATAAGTCTTTGCGGGAAGGTAAAGAGAATAGTCACAGTCGAAGAAAATATGCTTGCAGGCGGCTTCGGCTCGGCGATTTTAGAGTGCCTTAATGAAGCGGGCTTGCACGACGTTAAGGTGAAGAGAATCGGCATAGGCGACGAGTTCGTAGAGCATGGAGCGCAGGCCATTTTAAGGAAGAAATACGGGCTCGATGAAGAAGGAATATATAAGACCGCAAAAGAGTTTCTGAACAAAGCCTTGTAAAGCTCCGGTCACAGCAGGCAATTCGGGTAATTTTCACATCCCATTTTTCATAAAAGCTGATATAATTCCCTTATAGCTGAAGCAAGGGGGATAAGATGCGATATTTAATGCAAATTTTTCTCGCAGTTGTTTTCAGCATATTCCTGTTTGCCGGATTATCCCACGCCGAAAAAGTCACCTTTGTAAAAGAATACACCTATCAGGCAAG
>JACREW010000030.1 GCA_016212685.1 Nitrospirota bacterium | reverse complement strand
GAAATTCAAGGCATTTCTCAATTTGAGAAAGCCCTGAGAGACCTTCAGGCAACCGGGGGATATGATATTTACTGCACTGGCAGCAATGCAAATCTCCTCTCCGGAGAACTGGCAACCTATTTATCCGGCAGATATGTGGAAATTGAGGTTTATAGCCTGTCATACCCGGAGTTCCTTATTTTTCACAAAGTTGAAAATACCGAAGACTCCCTTCTGAAATATATCAAATACGGAGGACTTCCGTATCTGATCAATCTGGACCTGAGCGATGCAGTTGTCTATGATTATCTAAAGAGCATAAATAATACAATACTCTTCAAGGATGTTGTTGCAAGATACAGCATCAGGAATGTGGCATTTCTTGAGAGGCTCGTTGAGTATGTGGCGGATAATGTAGGGAGTCTGGTGTCTGCAAAGAAAATCAGCGATTTTCTGAAATCCCAGAAAACGAAAATCTCGCCGAATGTAGTTCTCAATTATCTCTCATTTCTGTCCGATGCGTTTCTCATCTTTAAAGTGCGCCGCTCCGAGATAGGCGGCAAACGGATTTTTGAGATCAACGACAAATACTATTTTCAAGACTGCGGGCTGAGACATGCCCTTGTTGGTTATCGCCTCTCTGACATCAATAAGGTACTCGAAAACATAGTTTATATGCATCTCAGGGTATCAGGCTACACTATTACGGTAGGGCAGATGGGAGCAGGAGAAGTTGATTTTGTCGGCGAGAAAAAGGGAGAGAGGCTTTATGTGCAGGTGGCATATCTTATTCCTGATAAAAAGACATGGGACAGAGAATTTGGGAATCTGCTCCGGATATCGGACAACTATCCCAAATTCGTTGTCTCAATGGACAGGATGATAGAAGGCGGTGAAAAAGGCATAAGGCATATGCATATTACACAGTTTATTAAAACACTGCTGTAACATTCTGCGATTCTGCGATTGAGGGTCTTTACTTTTAGCAAAAACATTAAAAAAGAAGTTTTGTCAAAATACAGGAAATAATGGAAATCCGCAGGATATGAACACTCAGAACAGCATTGACTGCCCTTTGATCTCTTTTCTCTCTACCGCCTCGAATATCTTTATCTTTCCGTATTCTCCGTCATAGCCCGGCGCTATATGCACCTTGCCCTCGCGCATGCGGAATATCGCCTCTTTCATGAGCGCCGAACTCGCACGGCCAATATCTTTAAGCGGGACGTCCATGAGTATCTTGAATTCGTTCCCTAATTTATTAAGGAGATTTTGGTATTCTTTATCCACGGCCTTGCTGCTTGCGCCGACTTTCAAAACCTCCGAGATAATTTCAGGCAGAGGGATTATAGAATGGAAAGATGGAGAACCCTTGGGCTTAAAGCCTTCTTTTCTGTCTGCGAGTTTATCTACCCTGTGCATTACGCCGACTGTAACCTTCTTGCCGCAAACCGGGCAGAGATAGTTATGCTTTAAGGTCTCTTGGGGCGTTAAGCTTATGCCGCATGTCCTGTGGCCGTCATAATGATATTTCCCCTCTTCAGGAAAAAATTCTATGGTTCCTGTAAATCCCTCTCTTGTCTTTATCGCTTCCATCATTGTTTTATACGAAATATCCGTGTCGAATATATTCGCCTCGCGACCTATCTTAGCAGGTGAATGAGCGTCCGAATTGGAGATGAGGGTTATTTTATCCAATGCTGACAGCCGCCAGTTCATTAACGGGTCTGATGAAAGTCCTGTCTCTATCGCATAGATATGAGGGGTCAAATCTTCAAAACACTCCTCAAAAGAATCAAAACCAGACGCCGCGCCGAATATCGAAAAATGAGGGGTCCACGCATGGGCGGGGACGAGCATGCCGTCGGGCGCTTCGTTCAGAACGATCTTCAAAAGCTCTTTTGCGTCGAGGCCGAGTATAGGCCTTCCGTCCGCGTTGAGATTCCCTATCTTTGCGAGCGCAATGTTTATCTTTGCCGCGCTTGCGAAATCAGGCACGAACAAGATCGAGTGTATCTTTCTTGTCTTCCCGTTTTTACTGTAGATGCAGCTTATCTCGGCTGTGAGAATGAAAGAGACACCGGCTTTGCACGATTCGGGAATATCATCCGTCTGAAGGTTTTTTTTGAGTCTGAAGAGCCCGTTGCCTGTGGATTCAAGTTTTTCATTAAGCTCCTTGAACCATGCGGGATGAGTAAAATCTCCTGTGCCGATTACTGAAATGCCCTTGATCTGCGCCCATTTATAGATGCTTTCAGGAGACATTTCCTTGCTTGTCGCCCTTGAATATTTTGAGTGGATGTGGAGGTCTGCAATAAAACGCATGGGAGGATTATAACAGAACTCCCTTAGCAACCTCTATAACCCTGCCGCCAACAAAGACTTCTATTTTGTCCCCTTTTTTCTTTGCCTCCAGAAACAGCAATGACGGCCTTCCTATCTCATATCCTTGCTCAACACGAATATTAATATGGTCTCTGCCAAAGTAATTATGTTCCACAAGGTATCCTGCAAGGCATCCGTTTGCGCTTCCGGTGGCAGGGTCTTCTGGTATGCCGTAGTAATCGGCGAACATTCTTGCATTTAAATGATTTTCTTTTTTGTATGTTTCCGGACAGAAAATAAAAATCGCCTTGGCATCCATGTCTTTAATGAGCTCAAAATATTTTTTCTTGTCTATTCTCGCTTTTTTCACAGCATCCAGTGCCTTCAAAGGAACGATGATAAATGGCAATCCTGTGGAGACCTCTTCCACTAGAAATCTCTCGTCAATATCAGATTTATCAAGATTTAAGACCGTTGAAATTTGTTCTCTGTCAAATGTCCTTCCAAAGACAGGCTCCATCTGTTTCATTGTCAGCCTTTCAATTCCGTCATTTTTATAATCAAGCTTTACAGGTATCTGTCCTGCTTTCAAATTCAGGATGACCGTGTCCACAGTATTTTTAATGACTTCCTTTTGTATCACATAGGCAGTACCCAATGTCGGATGCCCGGCAAAAGGTACTTCTCTTTCAGGGGTGAATATGCGGACATTGTAGCCGCCGTTTTCAGGCTTATCTGATAGGATAAAAGTTGTTTCAGAGAAATTAAATTCTCTGGTAATCCTCTGCATTTCAGCGTCAGAGAGAGGGTTCTTTACTATCACAACAGCAAGCTGATTGCCGGTGTATTTCTCTTCAGCAAAAATATCGAGGATGTAAAAGATGTTTGAGATCAATCCGGCCATATCTTAAATGCCTTTCTTCCGTGAATACGATATGCGCTGAATCCTCTACCATCCAGCGTAAATACCTCATCAATCCCTGTCTCCTCTGCAAGGACAACAAGCGTCGCATCGGAAAAGTCCATCGGAATATCTTTATACTTCTCCATTAAAACAAGAGCCCTTGAAAGACTTTCCGGTGATTGGGGCACAAGGGCAGTGCCGCCTTTTAATATAAATTCGATACAGATCTTTTGCGTCTTAACCGAGGGACCGAGAAGATAAACAGCCTCTGTAAGCACCGGCTCGGTTGTAAGAAGCCTACCTTTAATGTCCTTTAAGAACTCCACGCATCTGTGGTGATTCTTTTCATCCTTATCGAGTAGGGCGACGAGAGCGCCTGTATCTAAAAGGACACTATGCATTTTTCCCGATTTTTTTTAATAGATGTTCCCTGTGAGCTTCTCCGAGGTCAGAGATGCCGCTGGAAATAGTTCCGATGAGGCTTTTAACCCTATCGTAGGGCTTACCCTTATTTTCTAAATGGAACTCTTCTAAAAATTTTTCCAATGCCATCCTTACTATGTCGGAGCGTTTAAGGCGAAGTCTCTTTGCAATACTCGAAACATTCCTATCAAGATCATCAGAGAGTCGAACTGTCAACTGGGATTGCATACTATACACCTCCTGCCGATAATATAATGCATAGTAATGCATTGCAATGCATGATGTCAATTCATCGAATTGCCTCATGTCATCGAATTTTTGAATGCAGTTTTTTTGAATATATACAGAAGAACGGCCTGGAAATTTGTTTTTTCGTCAAATTTGGCATAAAATCTATGTG
>JACREW010000038.1 GCA_016212685.1 Nitrospirota bacterium | reverse complement strand
TTGAAGTCCTTCATTTCATCCACAGCGGTGTAGCAGTAGGAAAATATTATTATCTTGTCGCCTACGGCTCCTTTTCGCGCAGTAGGTCCGTTCAGACAAAATTCCCTCGATCCGGGTTTCCCCTGTATAACATAAGTCTCGAACCGCTCGCCGTTGTTCATGTTGCTTATCATCACCTGTTCGTAAGGGAGTATGCCTGCCATGTCCATGAGTTCTTTATCTATGGTGATGCTTCCCTCATAAGCAAGGTTCGACTCTGTAACTGTCGCCATATGTATCTTTGATCTTAAGAAACATCTGAGCATTGCGAGGTTTTCCTTTTATTCTATTATCTTCGGAACCCTGTAGAACTTTTCCGTCGCGTCCGTCGCGTTTTTCAACGCTTCTTCTACGGGCAGGGAAGGTTTCAACGTATCATCCCGCATCACATTATTCAGCGGTATTACGTGCGACGTCGGCTCTACGCTGCCTGTATCAAGACCGCTTAACTGTTCGACGTACTCTATAATGGAGTTTAACTGGCCGCCGAAGGTGGTTGTCTCTTCATCGGACAGATACAACCGTGAAAGCCGCGCAATATGTTTGACGTCTTCCTGTGTTATTTTCATTTATACCCTACATTTTTTCGAGGTTTGCGAATTTTGCGGCCAGACGCTTCAACCCGATACCCGGAAAATTAACGGTTATCTTGGCGTCGGTCCCTTCGCCGCAACAGTCCCTGACAATGCCGACACCCCATGACGGATGCTTCACACGGCCTCCGATAACATAGGGCGAGACGATTTTCTTGGGAGGAATTTTAACCGGTCCCGGCGCCGCTTCCTGCTTTTGCTGAATTTTCTCTACCCAGTGGCAACATTCTTTAGGTATATCCTGCAAGAAACGAGACGGCTCCTGCTCCTGAACCTTCGAATAGAGCCTCCTCCTCTTTACTCCTGTCATGCACAGGATATCTTTGGCCCGCGTCATGCCTACATAGAAAAGCCTCCGTTCTTCCTGCATCTCCGATACGTCGTCGATAGCCTTGAAATAAGGTAGAATCCCTTCTTCCATGCCTGCGATGAAAACTACCGGAAATTCGAGTCCCTTTGCGCTGTGCAGGGTCATAAGCGATACGGATGCTTTTTGTTCTGGCTCGTCGTTTACCGATACGAGGGATACCCTGTCCGCGAAGTCTTTGACTGCGACGTTTTCTGCGGAAGACACAAGTTCGAGTATATTCTGCAGCCTTTCTTCTTCGATTTCATCTATGTATCCGGTGCGTTCGACGATATCCTTGAGCATGTCGGCGGCGGTTTTATAAGAGGTTGCGGATATGCGCTCTATGGTCTTAACGAATTCGCTCAACTTGTCTTTAATCGATGAAGCCACGCTGTTTGATTTGAGCATTGATTTTGCGGCTGCAAAAAGGCCTTGCGAACTCTTCTTTGCCTCCTGCTCTATTTTGGAAATTGTTGATGCGCCTATGCCCCTCGACGGGCTGTTTATTATCCTTCTCAGGCTTACGTTGTCGTTGCGGTTGATGATGAGTTTCATGTATGAGATAATGTCCTTTATTTCTTTCCTGTGATAGAAACTTATCCCGCTGACCACGTGATAGGGGATAGACTGTTCCCGCAAGGCATCTTCAACCGCACGCGCCTGAAGGTTTATCCGGTAAAGAACGGCAAAGTCCTTATACTCGTAATTGCCTTTAAGATAGAGGTCTTTTATGGAGCGCGCAACGTATTTTGCCTCTTCCTCTTCGGAGTTCGTTCTGCAGTAGAATATTTTTTCTCCGCAGCCCCTTTCCGTCCAGAGTTTTTTTGAATTTCTTTTAGGGTTTTTTGCTATCACAGCTCCGGAGACATCTAAAATATTTTGTGTGGACCTGTAGTTCTGCTCCAGCTTTATTATCTTCGCGTCCGGAAAGTCTTTTTCAAAGTTTAAGATATTGCTTACGTCAGCGCCCCTGAATTTGTAGATGCTTTGGTCGTCGTCTCCGACCGCGCAGATATTCCTGTCGGCCGATGCCAGTAACTGAAGCAGCCTGTATTGCGCGCGGTTCGTGTCCTGAAATTCGTCCACGAGTATGTAAGGGAATAGCTCATGGTATTTATTGCGTATCTTCGGGTGCTCTTCGAAGAGCTTCACCGTGAGCATTATCATGTCGTCGAAGTCGAGGGCGTTACATCTTTTTAATTCGTCCTGATATTTCAGGTATACCCTCCCTAATTTTTCATCGAAGCTGAAACTGTCCCCTTGCGACAGGAATTCATGAGGGGATACGAGGGATGACTTGAGTATGCTGATCCGCGACGCGACCCCTTTGTAAAGGGCCTCGTATATTTTCAATTCCTTTAGTATGTGGCGGATGAGATTGCACTGATCGCTATCGTCGTAAATCGAAAAATCGGGCTTGTATCCGAGGGCATTGATTTCTCTCCTAAGGATTTTATTGCACTGCGAATGGAACGTCCCTATCCACGACTGCCTGACGTCGTGATCTATGAAGCTGCGTATCCTTTCTTTCATTTCGCCGGCGGCTTTATTGGTGAAGGTTACGGTGAAGATTGACGACGGACGGTATTTCTTTTTCTTTACGAGGTAGGCGAACTTACGGGTGATGACGCGTGTCTTACCGCTGCCTGCGCCGGCAAGCACAAGGAGAGGTCCCTTTGAATGAATGATCGCCTCTTTTTGCTGCGGGTTAATATCTTCTAATAAGACATCTTTAGCCATCGTTAGTCTCCTTATTATAACATAATTCCTTATTCTACCGTTACGCTTTTGGCTAAATTCCTCGGTTGATCCACGTCGCAGCCCCTCAGCACGGCGATGTGATACGCGAGCAGTTGGAGCGGAATAGTGAGCAGTACCGTGTTCAGATAATCGTTGCTTTTATTGATCGCTATCGAATATTTGGAAAGGTTTTTTGCCGGGGCATTATCCTTTGAAGTAACGGCTATGATGGCGCCCCCTCTGCTTTTTGCCTCTTCCATGTTGGATAGCGCCTTCTCGTAAAGTTTTCCGGAAGGAGCAAGTATCAGCACCGGAACTTCCTCGTCAATAAGGGCTATGGGGCCGTGCTTCATTTCTCCTGCCGGATATCCTTCCGCATGGATATACGAGATCTCTTTCAATTTCAACGCGCCTTCGAGTGCTATGGGATATTGTATCCCCCTGCCCAGGAACAGAAAGTTTTTTGCTTTAAAGAGTTCCTTTGCTATGGCGTTTATCTCGCCGTCAAGTTCGAGCGCCTGTTCCGCCTTAACGGGCAGATGCAGGAGTTCTTCAATGAGGGATGACGAGGCTTCATCAGATAGTATGCCTCTCGCTTTGCTTAAAGCTATCGCCAGAAGGTATAGGGCGACTATTTGAGTAGTGAACGCCTTTGTCGATGCCACGCCGATTTCGGGACCCGAATGCGTATAGAATACGAAATCCGATTCGCGGGATGCGGTACTGCCGATTACATTGCATATGCTCAGTGTTTTTGCGCCGAGCCGTTTTGCTTCTCGTAAGGCCGCGAGCGTATCGGCGGTCTCTCCCGATTGGGTTATCGCTATAAAGAGAGTATTGCCTGTAATTATAGGATTCCTGTATCTGAATTCCGACGCTATATCGGCCTCCACCGGTATCCGGGAGGTCTCTTCTATGATGTATTTGCCGACGATGCCGGCATGATACGATGTGCCGCATGCCACGATGAATATCTTATCGATCTTTTTTATGTCGTCTGCGGCAAGGCCGAACTCTTCGAGGGTTACCTCTCCCTTTTCCGGCAGTACCCTCCCTCTGATGGTATCGGCTATCGCCCTCGGCTGTTCATATATCTCCTTTAGCATGAAATGCCGGTAGCCTCCTTTTTCAGCCATCGACGGGCTCCATGAAATGGTAACGACATCTTTATTGATCGGCGCGCCGTCGAAATCCGTAATGATCACGCCGTCCCTGCGAATGACCGCCATTTCATTGTTATCGAGGAATATGACTTCCTTTGAACGGCTTAGGAATGCGGGAACGTCAGAGGCGAGGAAGTATTCGCCGTCACCGAGCCCTATGACGAGCGGGCTTTCCTTTCTTACCGCGACTACCTTATCAGGCTCTTTTTCGTAGATTACCGCAAACGCATATGCGCCGTTAACTTCTTTAATTGCCGCCCTTACCGCGTCCTCCAACGAGAGTTTTGAGCTTTGACTTTTGAGTTTCGAGTTTATAAGGTGGCACAAGACCTCGGTATCGGTCTCCGAGGCGAACACGAAGCCTTCTCCCTGAAGCCTGTGCTTGAGTTCGATGTAATTTTCTATTATCCCGTTATGGACGACGACTATTCCGTCGGACCTGTGGGGATGCGCGTTTTCATCCGAAGGCCTGCCGTGGGTGGCCCATCGCGTATGGCCGATGGCGATATTGCTTGAGAGATTGAGGTTGCCGACTATATTTTCGAGGGCATGAATTTTGCCTTTGCATCTTTTGACATCTATAGCGCCTTCCGAAAAGTATGCTATTCCTGCGGAGTCATAGCCCCTGTATTCGAGGCGTTTCAATCCGTCCATGACAAAGGGTATGGCGTTCTTATTCCCGATATATCCTATTATTCCGCACATAATAAACAAGTAAGAAGTAAAAAGTGGGAAGTAGGAAGTAACTACTTCCAATCCACTGCCCGCTACCTCTTACCCTTCCTCCTTTTATTTTTTTCACTTCTCACTTCTAACTTCTCACTTCTAACTTGTCTTCTTACCGCCCATCCCTCTATATTCTTTTGCTCTGTCCTGCTTACTGCGAGGGAGAGGGCAGGGACATTCTTTGTAATAGTAGATCCTGCTCCTACATACGCGCCTTTGCCTATTTTTACTGGCGCTACTATCTGGCTGTCGCTTCCGACAAACACATTGTCTTCGATTACCGTTTTATGTTTGTTTTTTCCGTCGTAGTTGCAAGTTATCGTGCCGGCTCCGATATTCACATTTTTACCTATCTCTGCATCTCCTAAATAACTGAGGTGCGATGCCTTGGTTCCTTCTCCGATGATCGATTTTTTAATCTCGACGAAATTCCCTACCTTGGATGACGGGCCTATTGACGAGCCGGGCCTGATATGGGCAAAAGGCCCTATTGCGGCCTTGTCTTTTACGGTTGAACATTCGATTACGGTGGAGTCCTTTATGACCACGTTATTGCCGATATTGCTGTCCGTTATCCGTGAGTTCGGATATATCGTGCAGCCCTTGCCGATTACGGTTTTGCCCTCTATGTGCACGTTCGGATAGATTATGGTATCGGCGCCGATTTTTGCCTCGGGATGTATGAACACCGATGATGCGTCCACAAACGATACGCCGCCGCGCATCCATTCCGATACGATCATATCCCTAATGTAAAGACCGGCTTTATAAAGGTCTTCGCGGGTGTTTATTCCGGTCATCTCGGTTTCATTGCCTAAAACATACGCGCTCGCCTTAGAACCCTTCTTTACAGAGAGGCCTATGATGTCGGTGAGATAATATTCACCCTTGCCCTTATTGAGCTTTATTTTCTTTAAAAGGTTCAGCATGTGCGCTTTCAGGGCATATACGCCGCTGTTTACTTCCTTTATCTTTTTTTGCTCTTCATCGGCGTCTTTATCCTCTATGATCTCCTTTACCTTGTCGTTATCCCTGACTATTCTTCCATAAGAATGCGGCCCCTCGATAATGAACGACATTACGGATATGTCGTCCTTGTTCGCGCGGTGGAGTTTCAGGAATCTTTGCAGAGTGGATGCGCTTATAAGGGGCGTATCCGCGTTCAATACGAGTATGTCGCCGTTAAAACCCTTCAATAGCTGAGACGCTGTCCTAAGGGCATCGCCGGTTCCTTTGGGCTTTTTTTGGACTACGAAGCTCAGTTTATAACCTTCGATGGAGTTTTCTATCCCGCGGCTACCCGTGCCTACCACAACGATGGTGTTCTTCGGATTGAGCCGTTGTACGGAATCTATAGAGTATTGAATTAAAGGCTTGCCGTATATTTTATGCAGGACCTTCGGGGTTGACGATTTCATCCTCGTGCCGAGACCGGCCGCTAAAATGACTGCCGACAACGGATGCTTCACTTTGTCTCTCCTTGCGTTGTAACTATGCTCGAAGGGGCGGCTATTCCTCCCGAAAGAATGATCTTTATGCCGTCTTCTATGGGAATGTCGGTATAGGTTATGCTCTCTTCGCCGAGGAGGACGATCTCTCCGAGATAGAGGTTGTTTGTGGGTATATATATCGCTTTCAGATGGTTTTCTTTTCCGTTATGCACGGTGCATTCCTTTGTCAGAAAACCGAAGGCGTACGCCCCTTGCCTCGGATATTCAACGATGACGAATTTCTTGAATGAGCTTTTGTTGTCCGGGGAGAATGCGTCTACGAGCTGTTTTATTGCATTGTAAATGCTCTTGAAGACGGGGATTTTCAGAAAGATTCTATCTACGAGGCCTAATATCCGTTTGCCGAATACGTTTGTCGAGACTATGCCGATAAAAAATATAATGACAACTGCCGTGATGAACCCCAGCCCCGCTATATGAGCGCCGAGGAAAAAGTCGAAGAACGGACCCAAAATGCCGTCGACGAATCTGAATATGCCGACCCGGACGAATATGGTTATAACCGCCGGGACGGTAACTATCAGGCCTGCCAAGAATTTTCTTTTGAATGTGATATGTATGGATTCGACCATTTAAGCCTTTGCCATTGCGTCTTCGGGGATGTCGAAGTTGGCGTATACATTCTGGACATCGTCGTTGTCTTCGAGCGCATCGACCAGTCTTACCATCTGATCCGCCGCGCTGCCCTCTATAGGCACATAGTTTTTGGGAAGCATGGTGATTTCCGATAAGGCGACGGGTATTTTTTGATTTTCGATAGCGCCTTTTACTGCAGCTAAATTCTCAGGAGACACGATGATTTCATAATTATCCTCTTTAGGGTCGTTCTTCATGTCATCCGCGCCGGCATCGAGGACTATCGACATTAATGTGTCCTCATCGACCTTTGACTTCTCGATGAGGATGTACCCTTTCTTTTCGAATATCCATGAGACGCATCCGGCCTCGCCCATGTTCCCGCCGTTTTTCGACAATGTGTGCCTGATTTCCGAGACTGTCCTGTTCTTATTGTCTGTTAGCGCTTCGATGAGCAGGGCGACACCGCAGGGGCCGTATCCCTCATAGGTGATCTCTTCATACGTTGTGCCGGGCAACTCGCCCGTGCCTTTCATTATGGCCTTTTTAATATTGTCGGAAGGCATGTTTACTTCTTTGGCTTTTTCTATCGCGGTTCTCAGTCTTGGATTTCCGTCAGGGTCTCCGCCGCCTGTACGAGCCGCAACAGAAATCTCCTTGACTATTTTTGTGAATATTTTGCCCCGCTTAGCATCAGTGCTGGCCTTTTTGTGTTTTATCTGAGACCACTTGGAATGACCTGACATGCCGACCTCCGGAAATTTTTAGAACATTTTATGATAATAGGATTAAGTCAATGGTGTCAAGGAATTATGGCCTACGAAGCCTTAGAGCCTAAGCAGCATATATTTGACTAAATCCCTCCCCCTTTTCTGTTAAGGTTAAATAAATCAGGAAAGACAGAGCCATTAGTAAGGATTCCGAATTTCACCCAGCTTGCAAATCCATTGTTGGAAAGGCCATAAACGACAATATACAGGCTGCTGTTGCCGTCCAGAATATTATTGAACTCTATGCAGTTATAACTGATAAAAGAAGGGTTGAAAATCCGCGATATTTTTTTCCTGCCTCAGGCAGATGAGAAATCCGATATTTCGCTGAATTTGTCATTTAAAAAGTAGCCTGTCTCCCTTTTTTGTTTAACGCAATTGGCTTTGTGTGCGCTGACTGTCATTGAAATTCATCATGCTTTTATGATACGCTTTAATTAACAATAAAAGGAATTTGATTATGAAATCCAGCTATAAGATAACAATTGATATCCCTGAAGAGGTCTTTACAGGTATAGCTAACTTTAAAAAGCGCGCCCATATTTCTGACGACAAAACAGCCGTATTTGAGCTTTTGAAATATGCCTTGACGCTCCCTCCGTATTTCCATTCGTTTGACTGGCAAAAAGCTGAAGCTGAGGCGGACTCAGAGATAACAGCTAACAATGTGAAATCTTTTTCATCTGTGGATGAATTTCTTGCCGACCTCAAGGCATGAGGATAGTCCGCACAGATTCCTTTAAGAAAGACTACCAACAACTGTCCCTGCAGGTACAGCAAATGTTCGACAGAAAGATTGGGCTTTTCATGGAGAACAGGAATCATCCGTCCCTGAGAGTCAAAAAGATGCAGGGATATGAAAATCGCTGGGAGGCCAGCATCAATATGTTTTATCGTTTCACTTTTGAAATCCATAATGACTATTACCTCTTCAGGCGCATTGGCCCGCATGATGATGTATTAAAAAATCCATAATAACCATTCCTTCTCTCCATCTTTACCCGCCTTCAGCGATTGGGTTTGTGTGCGCTGAAGGCTGAGCGCTTTTAAATAATCATTTAATTAGAACCGTCCAGTTTTTCGTTTCCCTCTATTCTCTAAAGTCAATTGTCAAGGCCTGACACCTTTCCCTTCTCCGTAAATTTGATTGATACCAATATCCTTGTTTACGCCAATAATAAGGACTCTCAATTCCATACCATTTGCAAAGCCATCATTGAAAAGGCAATAAAAGGCGAAGTAGAGGCTGTTATCTCTGTCCAAAACCTCATCGAACTCTATGCGGTTATTACCGACAAAAGAAGGGTTGAGCATCCTTTGTCTCCAATAAAGGCAAAAGAGCTTATTGAATTTTACAAAGAGAGCGCTATCAGAATTATTGTCCCCAAGCCTCAAACCATTGATACCGTCCTTGCTCTTATAGCAAACCACAGCCCGAAGTCCCAGTCTATTTTTGACTACCTTCTCGCAGCCACTATGATGGACAATGGTGTTCATG
>JACREW010000034.1 GCA_016212685.1 Nitrospirota bacterium | reverse complement strand
TAATAACAAGATTAGGGTTATGCAGAGACGGGCGTATGGGTTACGTGATGAGGAGTATCTGAGGCTGAAAATACTGACTTGTATGTTGCCGGAGATATAGGAAAGTGCTCAAAACTACCCACACGATTACGCGAAGACCCACTTTTTAAATAGATACTCTTATGTACGTCATCCGCATCGGCGGTATCTATCTTGCTGAGACATTCAGCATCTTTACCTTGCACAATAAATAACACTTATAAAGGCGTTGAAGCGGATTTGCGCTTTGTGGATAATATGACGCAAATCATTGTTTCATTCAGGCCGGCATGGTAAAGTTTTATTATGAAACTGCATTGAAGGAGGATTTATGGAAATACTCGATCTTAAAAAGCTGATAAAATTCCATCCCGACAGAATTTCGAGGGAAATGCTCTCGGACAAGCCCGAGATGCGGATTGCCCTTATGTGCCTTGAGGCAGGACAGGCATTGCAGCCGCACAAGGCGCCGCTCAGGCTGATGATGTACTGCGTTCAGGGCAAGGGCACGTTTATCGTCGGAGATGAAGAGATTGCAGCGGACGAAAAGACCGCCATCCTGTGCGACCCTCTGGTGCCGCACGGATTCAGGGCTGACAAGGGCGAAAGACTTGTTGTAATGGCGGTTGTTACACCGGTTGAATAAATTAAAAATAACTTAAGAGGAGGATAAAGAAAATGAAATTTGAAAGCGGATGTCCGTCATGTTCATCGTTGGAGGTAGCAGCGCCGGAAAGGGAGGATTACAGGCTCTCGCACTGGCCCATACAGATAAAGCTCATGGGAAGCGTAATCCCGTTTCTGAACGACGCGGACCTTCTTGTCGCGGCCGATTGCACTGCCTTTGCAGCACAGAACTTCCACAAAAACTTTCTGAAGGATAAGAAGGTTCTGATAGGCTGCCCGAAGCTCGACGACGCAACGTATTACGTCGATAAGTTTACGGAGATATTCAGCAACATCCCGGTTAAGAGCGTGCAGTGCCTGAGGATGGTTGTGCCGTGCTGCGGAGGAATGACCATGATACTGAAAGAGGCGATTAAGAGGTCGGGCAAAAATATCCCCCTTACGGAAACTACACTCGACGTAAAGGGCGAAGTGCTGAGCGAAAAAGAGATAACAGATTAAAACTTATCCGACATCGCTTCAAGGCTTGAAACAGGAATAACGTATAGTAGAAAACATAAAACAAAGAAGCATAAAACAAAGGGACACTTCCCGTATTATGCCTTTGTTTCTACTATCTTTGCCTGCCCGCAGCCCTTGCATGACTCTCCGCCTTTAAGCATGACCGTGGCAATATCTCCCTGCAGTTTTATTACTGTTCCTACTTCAGGTATGGACGGCTTCATGATTTTATGATAAGGGATTCTGCTTTGCCGAATCTATGAGTTGTATCATATGGATTTAAGTTAAAATAAACTCATGCCCGACATTTTTCATTTGCTTAAAAAACACGCAGCAGGATTAAATGATCGCCTGAGTCACAGCGAGGAGAAGAGAATTTACAACATCTCGATCCCTCATCTCGCCTTGTTTCTCTCTTTTTATAAAAAGCCCTTTATCGTCATCGAAGATTCCGAAGACGCCGCGTTAAAACTCTATCATGATCTTTTATTTTTCGATTCGGCAATCGGCGCTAAGTTATCGGCGATTCATTTCCCTACTCCTTCAAGCCCTGAGCATATCGGCGAAAGGGCAAAGGCGCTGCTTAAAATACAGCGGTCGGCGATCGGCAGTCAGCAGTCAATAATAACCTCAAAAGACGCGTATCAGACCGGTTTCAGCATCTCGGAAATAGAGGGCAGCATTTCAGCTCTCAAAAAAGGAATGGAAATCGGAAGAGAAAAATTGGAGGCATGGCTGACATTACACGGCTACAGAAACGTAAGCGTTGTAATGGAAAAAGGCGAATACAGCCGGAGGGAATGGCTGTTTGACATATATCCGGTAACGGAAGAGCTTCCTGTCAGGGTCGAGTTTTTCGGCGAGCAGATAGACCTTATAAGGACATTCGACATCGAAACGCAAAGGTCAATAAAAGAAATAAATGATATAGAAATTTTTCCGGCAGAAGAAGAGCCGACACATAATCTGATAGACGGTTTACTGAGGCATCAGGACTTTGAAGTCTTTGTCGTCAACCCCAAAGAAACTGAAATCCAATACTCCAATGCTCCATCACTCCAAAAGTCCATTCTCATTTCCCATTTCCCATTTGCCGGAGAAGGGATAGATTCGATGGAGCTTTCGGTTAAGGGCATGGGGATTTTGCCTGAAGAAAGGAAAGGAATAGATGATATTCCCGACGCGTTGACGCGGGCGGATAAGCAGGTCATATCCGCAATGTCCTCAAGGTCTCAGGCAGAGCGCCTTAAAGAGATAATGCTCGACGGGGGAATCGCTTCCCCTGTAATAGACATTAATGACTCAAAGACCTATGACGGCAAACTCTGCATAACGACCGGCAGGCTCTCTTCCGGCGTGCGTCTCGATGAGATCTTAATCCTTACCGACAAGGAGATATTCGGAGAAAGGCCTGCATACAGGCCGATTAAGAAATCAAAGGTCTCAAGGCTCCTCCTCAGCATCGATGATTTAAAGCCGGGGGATTTTATAGTCCATAAAGATCACGGGATAGGAAAATTCGCCGGGATGCAAAGGCAGAAAACGGATGATTACGAGGAAGACCTTGTAATCATCGATTACTCAAACGGCAGGCTGTATGTGCCTTTTCAGAATATCGAAAAGCTCCAGAAATACAGCGCGGCGGAAGGTCATATTCCCGTTATCGACAAACTCGGCTCAAAGATATGGCAGAGAACAAAGCAGAGGGCTAAAAAGGGCATTCAGGAGATGGCTGAAAAGCTCCTTAAGCTGTACGCTGAAAGAAAGGTAGCGAGGGGTTATGTGTTCAGCGATGATACGCCCATGCACAGGGAATTCGACGACTTTTTCCCATATGAAGAAACTCCGGATCAGGCAATGGCCATTAACGAGATAAAAAAGCACATGCATTCCGAAATGCCTATGGACATGCTGATATGCGGCGATGTGGGTTACGGAAAGACCGAGGTGGCGGTAAGGGCTGCGTTCAGGGCGGTATATGACGGAAAACAGGCCGCAATCCTTGTGCCTACAACCCTGCTTGCGGAGCAGCATTTCAGGACATTCAAATCGCGGTTTTCTGGATTTCCGGTGAAAATAGATTATTTGAGCAGATTCAAGAACAAGGCCGATCTCGATAAATGCGTGCATGCGGTTGCTAACGGAGAGGTGGATATCGTCATAGGCACGCATATACTGTTGAACAAAAAAGTGCGGTTCCACGACCTCGGCCTTCTCATCATAGACGAGGAACACAGGTTCGGCGTAGCTCAAAAAGAAAGGTTGAAGGAACTCAAAAAGGGAGTGGACATCCTAACCCTCACTGCCACGCCTATTCCGAGGACGCTCCACATGTCCCTTTCCGGGGTGAGGGAGATGTGCGCCATAGAAACGCCTCCCGAAGAGAGGCTCGCTGTAAGGAGCGCGGTTACGTCATTCAATGACAAAACCATAAAAGAGGGCATAGAAAGAGAACTCAAAAGAAACGGTCAGGTCTTCTTTGTCCATAACAGGATAAAGGATATAGAGAAAATATCCGGCTACATTGCAAAACTCGTCCCTTCCGCGAAAATAGCGGTAGCCCACGGACAGATGAGAGAGGCCAGCCTCGAAAAAGTTATGCTCGGCTTTTTGAACAAAGAGACCGACGTGCTGATATGCACGGCGATAATAGGCTCCGGGCTCGACATTACAACGGCAAATACCATAATCGTGGACAGGGCGGATACATTCGGGCTGTCCGACCTTTATCAGCTAAGAGGGCGGGTCGGAAGGGGAGACACTCAGGCATACGCGTACTTTCTCATACCGGGAGAAGACATCATCACAGACGAGGCAAAAAAAAGGCTTCAGGCGATACAGGAGATGAGTTATCTGGGGGCCGGTTTCAGACTCGCGTTAAAAGACCTGGAGATACGCGGGGCGGGAAATCTTCTCGGAGCCGAGCAGTCCGGGCATATTTACAAGGTCGGATTCGATATGTACATGGAGATGCTCGAAAAGGCGGTCGCGGAGATCAAGGGAGAGGAAGTGCGGGAAGAGATCGAACCACAGATAAGGCTGAGGCTCTCGGCATTCATCCCCGAGGATTATATCCCTGACATAACATTGAGGCTGAGCGTATACAAACGTATATCATCCGTAAAATCCATAGACGCGTTGAAAGATATGGGAGATGAGATAAGCGACAGGTTCGGCGGGCTGCCGGATGAGGTGGATAACCTGCTGCATGTCGTAAAGATTAAAATACTGGCGAGGCTTTTATATATTTCAAAAGCCGCGGACATTGACGGCAGGTGGAAGTTTTCCTTTGTCTCGGACCCGGAAAACAGATACAGGATTCCCGAAAATTTCTTCGATAAATTGTTAAAAGCCTTGTTTGATCTTCAGAGAAAGGATAAGGGAATCCGCTTCCTGCCCGACGGCTTCGAGTTGAATACGCGCGGGATTCCGTTGAAAGAAGCCTCTATAAAGGCGGAAGATACTCTTCAGCGTCTATGGACAAGACTGTCGAAATGATTTAAACTGGAAAGCATGGGAAGCCGGAATCGAAAATCAATACTCCAATACTCCAATACTCCAATGCTCCGATATTTTATCCTACTCATATTTATTATCTCATCCGGCTGCGCCGGCGTTTCCGTAGAAGAGCAAAAAGAGGCCGATTTCCATTACAAAATGGGGTTCTCACACCTGAACGAAGGAAATGTTCAGGCGGCCTTTGTGGAGCTTCAAAAGGCATTCCAACTCAACCCCGATAACAAGGACGTAATGAACGGACTCGGTCTTGTATATCTACAGTTTGGAGAGTTCGGCCATGCTAAAGACTTCTTCATGAAAGCCGTATCCGTAGATTCCGAATTCTCCGACGCGCACCATAATTTAGGCGTCACTTACATAAACGTAAGACAGTGGGGCGCCGCGATAGATTCTTTTAAAAGGGCGTTAGCCAACCCTTTATACCAAACCCCCGAAAAATCGTACTATCTGCTCGGAATATCCTATTACAGGTCCGGACAATTCGACCCGGCCATAAACGCCTTCAAGGACTCCTTAAAAAGGTCTCCCCGGTTTATCCTCCCTTACTATGGATTGGCCCTCGTGTATAACAAGATCGGCAGATACGGAGATGCGGCAGCGGTAATGTCATGGGCAATAGAGGCCGACCCCTCATACGGCGGCAGCAGGGAAAAATTCATAGCCGACATTAAACAAAAAATCCTGACTGCAAAGGGGGATGAAGAAAGGGACTTCAGGGATTATCTGGAGATAATGAATTATTAATTGGAGGCGGCGAGCGGATTCGAACCGCTGCATCGAGGTTTTGCAGACCTCTCCCTTAGCCACTTGGGTACGCCGCCGATCTTTGAGTTCTGAGTTTTGAGCCTTAGAGTTAGGAGTTAAAACAATCTAAATAAATATTCAATCGTTCAAATTTCGATTAACTCTGAACTCATAACTATTTTTTATGGAGCGGGCGACGGGATTCGAACCCGCGACCCCAACCTTGGCAAGGTTGTGCTCTACCACTGAGCTACACCCGCGTTAAACCGACAACAGGAAAATTTATCACAATCCCGCGAACTCTGTCAATTGCCAAAATCCGCAATTCCATATAAAATAAACAGATGAACATTGATTTAAACGAATTTAGAGAGCTTGCAAGACGCGGCAATCTCATTCCCCTTTACAAAGAGATACTCGGAGATTCCGAGACGCCCGTAAGCGCCTTTGTCAAGCTGAACAGAAAACCCTCTTTCCTTCTCGAAAGCGTGGTAGGCGGCGAAAAATGGGCGCGGTACTCTTTTATAGGCTTAGAGCCGTCGATGACCGTTACATGCTCCGGCAAAAAGGTAGAGATAAAAAACGGCGCCGGGGTCTCCACTATCGAAACCGATGACCCTCTCACTGTTATAAAAGACATTCTCTCTAAGTTCAAGCCTCTGGAAGTAAAGGGACTGCCGAGATTTTCAGGCGGATTCGTGGGCTATATGGGATATGATATCGTAAAGTTCTTTGAGCGGGTGCCGGACATACAAAAGCCCGCTGTCGATATGCCCGATATGTTCATGATGCTTGCGGACACAATCCTCATATTCGACAATCTCAAACAGACGATCAAAGTGGTCTGCAACACGCATACGGAAGGCAAAGATATTAAAAAGGCTTACCGGGAGGCGGAAAAAAGAATAGACGAAATCATAAAAGAACTGGGAAAAGGCGGCAAAGCCAAAAGCCCTTATATACCGCTTGTCTCCCATACCCAGTCGCCTGTTGCTTCTGAAAACTTTTCCTCCAATTTCACTAAGGAAAATTTTTTAGCGGCGGTAGAGAAGGCAAAAGAATATGTCATGTCCGGAGACGTGGTGCAGGTGGTGCTGTCGCAGAGGTTTGAACGGAATACGGATACCTCTTCGTTTGATATTTACCGCGCCCTGCGGATAATAAACCCTTCGCCGTACATGTATTACCTCGATTTAAACGAATCTCAGATAGTAGGGTCTTCCCCTGAGATCCTCGTAAGGCTCGAAGGTGATAAAATAACCCTGAGGCCGATAGCCGGGACGAGAAAACGGGGAGAGAGCGAAGAAGAGGACAAGGCGCTTGAGGAGGATTTAAAAAAAGACCCGAAAGAGATAGCGGAGCACATCATGCTCGTTGACTTAGGCAGGAACGACGTAGGAAGAGTAGCTGAAACAGGTTCAGTTAAGGTTACCGAACTTATGAATGTTGAGCGTTACAGCCATGTGATGCATCTCGTATCAAATGTCGAGGGCGGACTTAAAAAGGGCATAGATGCCTTCGATGTGCTGAGGGCATCCTTCCCGGCAGGCACGGTAACAGGCGCGCCAAAGGTAAGGGCCATGGAGATCATAGAAGAGCTCGAACCCACAAAAAGGGGACCATACGCCGGGGCTGTCGGGTATTTCGGATATTCCGGGAACATGGATACCTGCATCACCATCAGGACGCTCGTTATAAAAGACGGCAGGGTATATGTTCAGGCAGGGGCTGGAATAGTAGCTGATTCTGTCCCGGAAAAGGAATACGTGGAAACGGTAAACAAGGCAATGGCTATGATGAAGGCCGTTGAGTTTTTTGAAAGAGGTTAGACCATGCTTTTAATGATCGACAACTATGATTCTTTTACCTATAACCTCGTCCAGTATTTAGGAGAACTGGGAGAGGACGTCAGGGTATTCAGAAACGACAAGATAACCGTAAAAGATATCGAAACGATGAACCCGGAAAGGATCGTAATATCTCCGGGGCCATGCACGCCGAACGAGGCGGGCGTATCCATCGATGTCATTAAATACTTTACAGGCAAGATACCGATTCTCGGCGTATGTCTCGGACACCAGTCGATAGGCGCAGCCTTAGGAGGAGAGATCGTGAGGGCGCCGAACCTTATGCACGGGAAAACATCCCTTATCCACCACGACGGCAAGACTATATTCGAAGGCCTGCCTGATCCATTCGAGGCGACCAGATACCATTCGCTCGTAATAAAAAGGGACACATTGCCCGACTGCCTCGAAATAACCGCGTGGACTGACGGGACAAAGGACAGCGGCATAATAATGGGAGTGAGGCACAAGGAGTTCATCTTAGAAGGAGTGCAGTTCCATCCCGAATCCATACTCACGACTGTCGGCAAAGACCTTTTAAGGAATTTTCTGAAACTTGGCCTGAAACTGGGGAGGAGCGGATGATAAAAGAAGCCATCAGCCTCATAATTCAGGACATAAGCCTCTCCGAATTGGAAATGGCCGGATGCATGACCGAGATAATGGAAGGCAAGGCCTCAGACGCGCAGATAGCCTCGTTCCTCACGGCCTTGAGAATAAAAGGCGAGACTGTAGAAGAGATTACGGGCGCGGCAAGGATAATGAGGGAAAAAGCTACAAAAATCAAAGCGCCGGATGGCGTCATCGACACTTGCGGCACAGGCGGCGATATGTCGGGCACATTCAACATATCCACAACCACAGCCATTGTCGTGGCTGCGTCAGGCATCCCTGTTGCAAAACACGGGAACCGCTCTGTATCGAGCCGTTCAGGAAGCGCGGATGTGCTTGAGGCCCTCGGAGTTAATATAGAGCTTCCGCCGGAAAAAGTCGAAAGATGCCTTTTTGAGACAAACTTCGGATTCCTCTTCGCGCCGCTCTTCCATCCTGCCATGAAATTCGCCATAGCCCCCCGCAGGGAAATAGGCATAAGAACCGTGTTCAACATACTCGGCCCCCTCACAAATCCGGCAAGCGCAAAGCGCCAGATATTGGGAGTGTTCGCGGACAAACTCACCGAGCCGCTTGCTTCGGTATTGGGCAATTTAGGCGCGGTGGATGCGATGGTGGTTCACGGAGAGGATGGGCTTGATGAGATAACAATCTGCGACGGCACAAGGGTTTCGAGATACAGAGACGGCAAAGTCGAGACTTCTTACATAACTCCGGAGGATTTCGGATTCGAAAGGGCGGACTGCAGGGAACTGACAGGAGGAGATAAAGAAGACAATGCAGGCATAACGCTCGGCGTTCTGAGCGGGGACATCGGGCCTAAGAGGGATATAGTCATAATGAATTCGGCCGCGGCGATTGTCGTGTCCGGGCTCGCTCAGGACTTCAAAACAGCGAAGGATATCGCTGAAGAGACAATCGACTCTAAAAAGGCGCTAAAAAAACTCGAAGAGATCAAGAAAGTAACAAAAACATTATAAAAATTTTTATTTTTTATGATTATCCTTGCACTCCCCGAGAGGCACAGGCCCTCCGAATACGCGGTAATGCTCCTTCAATAATTCGCAGACCTCTTCAGGCGTATCCACGATATTGAAAAGCGCGAAATCCTCTTTGCCTATCGTACCCTCTAAAACAAGGGTATTCTTCATCCAGTCTATAAGACCCTTCCAGTAATCGGACCCGAAAAGTATAATCGGGAATGATTCTATCTTGCCTGTCTGCACAAGGGTCAACGACTCGAAGAGCTCGTCCATAGTGCCGAAGCCTCCGGGGAATATTACAAAGGCCATGGCGTATTTTATGAACATGAGTTTCCTTACGAAAAAATACCTGAAAGAGATGGTGAGATCCTGATACTCGTTGGGCGTCTGCTCATGGGGAAGCTGGATATTGAGGCCTACAGACTTACTCCTGCCCATCTTCGCCCCCTTGTTGGCGGCCTCCATTATGCCGGGACCTCCGCCGGTAATGACGGAAAAGCCGGCCTCTGACAGCATCTTTCCAACCTTTATGGATTGATGGTAATAATACGAATCCTCGCGCAGCCTTGAGCTGCCGAATATGGTAACCGCAGGGCCGATCTCAAAAAGGCTTTCAAACCCCTCAACAAGCTCCGACTGTATCCTGAATACGCGCCATGTCTCCGACTTTCTCAGATCCTCAATCATGCAATCCCTCCGTAAAAATCACAGCGAGTTTTTATTAACTCTCTAAAGAAGCGTTGTCTCATCAAATTTTATCTCTGCCTCAACCCCAATGCCTTTTTGATTTCTCAAATCTTCTATTTTTTTCAGCGGTTTTTCAAGCATGTTGGTTCTTGTAGTAACAATGGCATCATATTCCTTCCGGGCTGCGTCAAGTCTTTCTCCCATAAGCTTGAACTTATCTTTATAGGCATTCCATTGTTTATAAAATTCACCAAGCAGTTTCAATATTTCAGAAGCAGTCTGTTCAAGATTGAAATTTTCAACTGCCTGCCTTATGACAGCAAGCACCGCATAAAGAGTAAAAGGTGAGCACAAAATAACCTTCAGCTTGAGCGCCTCGTCCATTATTGTTGTGTCAGCCTCATTTATAAAACTATATACTTGTTCATTGGGAATAAAAACAATAACATAGTCAACTGTGTTGTCTGAAATGTTAATGTAATCGCGGTTTGTTACTTGTTTAATCATTACCTTTGTATTCTTTATAAGTTCGTCTTTGTAACGTTTTCTGTCGTGTTCAGACTCTGCATCCAAATAGTGCATATAATTGTCCAATGGGAATTTTACATCCATGTTTACCTTCAGCTTATTAGGCAAAAGAAATGTATAGTCAGGTCTGCCTGAAGAGCTCTCCAGAGTCTTCTGCTTGATATAATTTATCCCTTCAACCATTCCTGTAAGCCTGATAACATCCTCCGCCATGCGCTCACCCCATTCACCCCTTTTCTTGGAGCTTGCGAGCGCCTGCCTGAGATGTTCAGTTGCATCTTTCAGTTTAGAGGTAACTTCTTCATGTTTCTTGACAAGTGTAGTTACTTCTGTAATTTTTTCACTGCTTGTCTTCCCGACCTCCTCGATTTTTCTCTGAACCTCATACAAGGTCTTTCCTATTGTTTCAATGTTTTGGTCAATAAGTTGCTTTTTGCCTTCGAGTTCCTTTTTTCCCTCAACAGTCTGGGACTTAAGTTTTTCTTCAGCTAACTTTATAAATTCATCCGCATACTTTTTGAACTCGACAGAGTTGTTAGCAAGTGCATCCAGAGAGAGAGCCTTAAACGTCTCACTAAGTTTGCTTTCCATTGCCTCCAGAAGTTCTTTCTGTTTATCAAGACTTTCCTGGGCATTTTCAAGCCTTGTTGCGGTCTCTATCCTCTGTTGTTTTTCGGTATCCAGTTCAGTCCTGACCTGATTTATCTCTGAATCCCTTTGCTGTATCTGCTGTCTGAGTTCATTGATGACCGCCTCTGCGCTCTTTGCCCTGCCTTCGCTTTCTGCGATCTTAATGGAATATTGAGACTGAAAACGTGATTTGACAAAAAACCAGATGGCTATCCCGCCTACTATTAAACCTATAATGAGAAATATTACGCTGTTCACGAAATCTCCTTTATCACTTTCATCGGAGGTATTTTAAAATACTTTCGGGTATTTTATCTCATTTTCATTTCCCGATAAAGATCACTTTTCTCGCAGGCCTGCTTCCAGTCGCAATCATCGCAATATTTATTATGCCACTCATGAAATATACCCGGAATACGCTCTTTCACAGCCTGCCATTTCACCCTTTGCCCTGCGCTGAGATTGAGAAGCTTAAGGGCTGTATCGTCCATCTCTCTTATCTCTCCATCGGCCTTTTCATCATGCATGCATTTATGGCCTTTGAGATAAGAACATTTCGCGCAGATATTATCATCACCCGAAACAACTTCTATCTCTTCGCTTTCCGCCCTTTTTATGCCATCCCTGAGGTTTTCAATAAACAGGACGTCATAGCCTTCGCCCGAAAAAAAATGCAGACATATAAGATGATGGCCTCTGAGGGTTAGCATTTATCGCTTTTGGCTTATCCTTTTACCTTCAAATCTTTAAAATATGTCTTATAAAACCCTCTATCTCTCGAAAGAAGTTGTTCCGCATGCGTCAAGGCGTGCGCGCCGATAATAAAATCGCTCAACACCCGCTGTCTCAATTGAACCGGATGATTGCATTGCGGGCATATAAAGGGTTTTCTGTTTTTTGCATATGCCTTCCAGCGTTCTCCTGCTACGGTAAGCGATTGCTCGCTGGAATGAACAAGCCTTATTCCGGTATCGGATAAAAAAGCCTTTGTCTCTTTTTCGGAACCGAATTGAGAGGCGAGTTCGGCATAGACTATCTCACATATTATTAATTGTCCTTTTAATGCATGCTCATCAAGCAGCCTTTTTGAATTCAAGACATGGCTTTCGTCCGGAAGCAGTATGTCAAAGAGGATATTGGTATCAACTGCGGTTATCATTGTCCCCTGAGGTCGCTGACGATGTCGTCGGTTTTTTGTCTCTGCCGTCCTTTCAGCTTGCCTACCCATTTGTCAAAAGGGGATTTCTTCATGGATTTTTTGATATAGAACACGCCATTTTTTTCTTCAAAGCCGATTCCCTCTCCGGCCTGAACGCCTAACTTGTCACGCACCTTTTTAGGTATGGTTATTTGGCCTTTAGAAGTTATTTTTGCCGTCAGCATGCAGCCCTCCAGTAAGGAAACTATTCCTTACCTTTATTGTAAGGAATAATAGCGCCTTCTGTCAATAGCCGTTTTATTTTTTTCAACAAATGAAGGCATATGAGATGATG
>JACREW010000033.1 GCA_016212685.1 Nitrospirota bacterium | reverse complement strand
TGCTCCTTTCGCTTGCGCCCATTATTATCAGGTCATGCCTTCTTGATGCAGCCTCGACGGTTATGCTCTTTGCGGCCGCTCCCGGCGAAAGCCTTTCTTCAATTTCGACCTTATATCTTTTCATGTGCTCGATGAACTTCGATATGTCTTCGGGCAATCTCTTTTCCCATTGGGCCGGGGTAAGGTGTATCTCGCCGTGGAAAAACTTCGTGATAGGCTTTGTCGCGTGAAAGACAAAGACCTTAGAGCCGAAGCATTCGGCCATCTTAGCCGTAAAATACGCCCGCTCCCGCATGCGGTCAATCCTTGCCTTAAGAGGAATCAGGATGTCTTTCGGGTGGATCTTTCCCATATGGACGCCGCGCACGAGAGCTACGGAGCATGAAAGCTTCAGGGACAGGTTTCGTGCAACTGTACCTGCGTAGAATCGCCTCTCGACATCTTCTCTCCTTGTCGATGCAAAGGCTATGTCGATGCCTTCATGCCTTGCTATTTTATTTATTTCCTCGACAGGCTCTCCGGTCTCTGTTATGCCCTCGACTGTGATTTCCATTTTTTCCGCATCTAAAAATATCCTTTTTACGGTCTCTTCCGCCTCTTCAAAACTCGATCCGGACATGCCTTTTTCGGCAATGAAACAGATGTACAGCTTTGCCCCGCATACCCTGGCAAGGTTCAGCGCATACCGAGCGGAGATCTCGGAATTGAGGTGCTCGTTTACCGCCGCAAGGATTTTCTTATACATCCCGCCTCCATCATATTTAAACTATATCACATAAAAGCTACAATAAAGGCACAAAACTTTACATTTTTGTAGCATCTAAATTAAACTCAATTCCATGAGCCGCAGCTACGACAAAACGCTGGAGATCACCGCTCTTTACGAGATAAGCAAGCTCTTAGGCTCCTCACTGAATCTCAAGTCCAATTTACGGGGGGTCATGAGGGTGCTTGCCGAATATCTGGACATGAAACGGGGGACCGTTGCGCTCAGAAGCGACAGCGAAGTTTTAATAATAGCCGCTCACGGGATGTCCGAGGAAGAAATTAAGAGGGGGAGATATAAGCTCGGCGAAGGCATTATCGGAAGGGTAGCAAAGCACGGCTCTCCCATAGTGATTCCCAACATCGGAGACGAGCCGTTATTCCTCAACAAGACCGGTTCGAGGAAAACGATAAAAAAAGAAAATGTCGCATTTCTGTGCGTTCCCATAAAGTTCAAGAACGAAATACTCGGCGTATTGAGCGTTGACAGACTCTTCGGCTCCAAGGGCATCTCATTCGAGGAAGATTTGAGATTATTGAAGATTATCGCCTCGCTTGTCGCGCAATACGTAAGACTGTATATGGAAATTGAAAGGGAGAGGGAGGCGTTTCTTGAGGAGAAAGAAAATCTTAAGAGTCAGCTTAAAGGCAAATACAGGGTTGAAAACATTATAGGCCAGTCCGACAGCATGCAGGAGGTTTTCGAGGCCGTTCACAGGGTTGCGCCCTCAAAGGCCAACGTGCTTTTGCGCGGGGAAAGCGGCACAGGCAAGGAGCTTGTTGCAAAGGCCATCCATTACATGAGCGCGCGGGCAAAAGGGCCGTTCATAAAATTCAACTGCGCCTCCATCCCCGAAGGGCTTCTTGAATCGGAACTCTTCGGGCACGAAAAGGGCTCATTCACAGGCGCTACCGCGATGAGGAAGGGCAGATTCGAACTTGCCAACGGCGGCTCGATATTCCTCGATGAAATAGGCGACCTGCCTTTGACCCTTCAGCCCAAGATATTGAGGGTATTGCAGGAAAAGGAATTCGAGAGGATCGGCGGCGAAAAGACCATTAAGGTGGACGTGCGCCTTATCGCCGCCACGAGCAGGAATCTCGAAGAACTTGTTTCTTCGGGCAAATTCAGGGAGGATTTATATTACCGCCTGAATGTCGTGCCGATATTCCTGCCGTCCCTGCGTGAAAGGAAAGAGGATATTTCGTTGCTTTCGGAATATTTTATCAAAAAATACAATGCGGAAAATAACAAGTCGGTAATGATAACGCCTGACGTTATGAATGTTTTTATGAACTACGACTGGCCCGGCAATGTGAGGGAACTCGAAAACACCATAGAAAGGCTTGTGGTGATGTCTCACAGCAAAAGCATAACGGCGTCCGATCTGCCGCTTAACATTAGAGAGCAGTCCATGAGGTCCCGTTATGCTGTCCAGATAAAGGACGCGCTTCCTTCGACCATCGAAGATATCGAAAAGGCCAGGATTCTCGGCGCCCTTCAAATGACCGGCTGGGTTCAGGCAAAGGCAGCGAAATCGCTCGGCATAACTCCGAGGCAGATAGGGTATAAGATGAAGAAGTATAATCTTCAGCAAGGAGAAGTGGGAAGTGGGAAGTGAGAAATGGGAAGTTAAAACTTCATGCTTCTCACCGCTTACTTTTAGCTTTCTATGGGCAAGATAATTGCGATAACAAATCAGAAGGGCGGGGTAGGCAAAACAACCACAGCCTTGAATCTTTCGGCCTCCTTAGCGCTTGCGAATGAGAACATCCTTGTCGTAGACTCCGACCCACAGGGCAATCTTACAAGCAGTTTCGGCCTTAGAAGCCGGATGAACTCCGGACTCTATGAGGTTTACACCGGCAAGGCGACGGTGGAAGATGTAATGCTGCAGACCCTGATACCGAATCTATATATCCTGCCTACCACAATGGATTTGTTCGCGGCAGAGATAGAGTTGCTGGATAAGGCCGATAGGGAAATGACCCTTAAAAATATGCTGAAGCCTTTGAAAAAGAAATTCAGATATATATTCATCGACTGCCCGCCTTCCTTCGGCCTGCTTACCCTTAACGCCCTCGTTGCCGCCGAATCGGTGCTGGTGCCGGTGCAGTGCGAATATTTTGCGATGGAGGGCGTAAGCCTGCTGATAAAACTATTATGGAGGATACGCGGAAGTTTCAACGAAACCCTCGACATGGAAGGGATATTGCTTACAATGTATAACAGGCATATAGCATTATCGCGCCAGATATCCGAAGATGTGAGGAAGATGTTCAAATCAAAGGTCTATGATACGGTTATACCGAGAAATATAATACTCGCCGAGTCTCCGAGCCACGGGAAGCCCGCTGTGCTTTACGCGCCGAACTCATCCGGCGCTCAGGGATATATCGCGCTTGCAAAAGAGATATTGAACGAGAATAATCTGCTGTTTTAGCCTATATATTGCCGAGGGCTTTATATAATCCGGTTATAAACTCCGTCATTCTATCATAATCGAGCGTTTCTGCCGTATCACCCGGCGCGTGATAATGCGGGTTTCTGTAAAACGCCGTGTCCGTGATCATGAACGCGGGATAACCGAATTCCCAGAAGCCCCAGTGGTCTGAGAAATTAACGCCGGGGATCAGAGAAATCCCGTTGAACGATTCAGCGGGCAGTGAAGATGACTCTTGAAAATATTTCTTCACTTTTTTCGTAAAAGACATGGAGCGGATATTTCCGACAAATGTAATAAAGTTGCCTTTATCTGGATAAAACCATTTGAATATCGGGAAAGGATAATACTGAGAGTTTTTTCTGTCGGAGTAATATCCGAGCATTTCGAGGGAAATCATGCCGCAGATTTTTATGCTTTCTTGTTTAAGACTTTTTGCATAAACGTAGCTGCCCATGTGTTTTGTCATGAAAGTGGGAGGCTCCTCAAGACTGAAGGCAACGAAGCGGACTGTCCTTTGAAAAGGTTTTGTTACGGCAATCCGCGCCAGTTCGAGAAGCCCTGCAATGCCGCTTGCATTATCGTCCGCGCCCGGCGTGTCTGCTACCGTGTCATAATGAGCGCCGATTACGAGAATTCCATCTTTCGGATTTTTTGCGCCTTTTATTTCGCAGGATACGTTGTAATATGTATTGCCGAGATACTCAAACGGCTGCCTTTTAACTTCACAGCCGTAAGAGCGGAATTTTCCTTCTATGTAATCGGCGGCGCTGTTCAGCTTGACGACATTATGATAGCTTCTTTCGCCTATGTCATGGGCAAGGTGCTTGACGGTTTCGATGAGATTCGATTTTATGTTTTCCATATTATTTTTTCCATAGCGGCGTATAATCGCTGACCGAAAGAAACTTAAGCTCCTTGTTTGGATCGTACTCACCGAAGTAACTGCGGGGATCGACAGAAGGGTCGTTAGTGAATCCTACCTTCATTAAAGCATTACCATCCTTGTCGCGCCACTCCTTGAGATTGATGAAATACTCCATGCCCCTCTGTCTTGCGATTTCCCAGCACCCCTTGACAGCGTACATTGCTGAGCCCACTGAACTGCCCGATGTATATTTTATCTTAACGACGGAATAGCGCGGCTGCCGCTCAAGTTCGGTGAACGACATAACGAAGCCCTTGCCGCCGCCCTTGGAAGGCTCATTAATACTGTCGTGATAGAGCACGGTTTCGCAGCGGGCGGTGGAGAGGTGTCCCATGCAAAAGAGGCACATCACTGAGAGTATGGCCACGCAAAATATAACAGTTTTAGAACGCAGAGTCTTCATTTTTTGTTCAACAAACTTTATTCATTGGCCTTATTCAGCGCATTTTACCTGTGACTGCATCCTAATATCTCCTGAGCAAATCAGAATCATCTATTGAACCATGATTATAGGCTTGTTCCCTCCGGGCCATCCCATAACCATCATTAAGAAACCCGAGAAGTGGGCGTTATCCGGAGACAGGGATTTATCAACCTCTTTTTTCATTTTATTAATTATAGCCCTGTATTTCTTATAAAACAAATAGGTGGGGGTCGGTTTATATTCGAGTTCCTCTATTTCAAAAAATCGAATCACATTTTTAACTGTTGTCGGCTTGATAAACACCTCCAATGTCGGACGGAAGTATGCGGGACATGCCGTAACCAGCGGCCATTTTGCCAGCTTCCCTTTTTGCAGGATATCGACGAGGGACTCAAAACCGCTCTCTTCATCGCCATGTAAAAACTCGTATAGCCCATTGGACAGCTTCTCCTTACCCGTATGAGTCAAGGAGCGGGCGAAATCCCTGAATTTCGGTTTTTCAAACAATGATACCATGGAAGATCCGCTGACTACTTTTACCATGTTTTCTACAATCTCAACAGAGTCCGAGAAATTTTCCTTTGCAAATGATTCCCTGGCCAGAGCGGTCATCTTGCCGGACTTGTGTTTTTTAGCCAAATCCAGCATAACCGGGTGGGCAAAACCTCCGGGGTAATTTTCGAGAAATGCCCTTTCGGCCGCTTTAAGTTTGTTGATATTCATTTTCCCCTCCGTGGATAGGTGACCCCGAAATGTCGAGAACTTTCATAGCTTAAACCTTCCTTTTTTTATAAATTGAATCTCTCTTTGTTTGAGGCAGCCTTTTTGCTCCTTCCTTGAGCGTAAGTCCAGAGGCTTTGTCCCGTATTTTCATTAAGAACTGAAAGGCTCCTTCAGGATCGGCTTTTGATATCTCTCTGATACCCCAGCCTATAGCCTTTCTGATAAAAAACTCTTTCTCTTGGAGCATCCTTTCTGCAGAATCGAAAAATAATTTTTTATCTCCCTTATCCTGCCTGAAAAGAAGTATTTGCGAGATTAACGATGCCCGCCTCATCCAGAAGTTTTCAGAACCGCTCCATTTTTTAAGATATTTTAATGCCTTTTTATCTTTCTCAAGAACCGTGCCTACAAGATGGATTGATATATCGTCAACTAAATCCCATGTCGGCGACTGCATGAGCATTTTCTCAAGCACAGGCATTACGGAAATATTAAGGTGCTCCGGATAGAATTGCAGAATTCTTAGGCCAAGCCTTTTCTCATCATGGTATTCAGAATCCCATAGTCTTCGCATAAGTTCTAATATATGCCCTTGACTTGCATCGATATTAGTTTTTCTGAATTCCTTAGCTATCTTATCTGTAAGCGGCAATGAGACGCCGAAAAATTTAAACGGGCTTTTCAGATAGCGCTTTTCCTGCACAGCACGCTCGCTGTTTGAATATCGTTTTAATTCATTTCTTAGAGAGGCAATTTGTTTTTGAATCTCTTGCATATGAATTAATCCTTCTCCAAAATCAAATCAACCATCATTTT
>JACREW010000035.1 GCA_016212685.1 Nitrospirota bacterium | reverse complement strand
TTCTTCTAAAGCATCCATAACATACCTTGACATTTTACCACACCCCATTTCTTATTTACTCTAAACTCATGTTTTTATAATTCAGTATTTAAACCTTTTGAAATTCTTTACTTAATAATAACAAATATGAGAAAAAGAAAGGATACTATACTTATCGGTCTCTTCACAGTCCCTCGCTTATAATATCATATTCACCAGGCATTGTTTGAGTTCTTTCTCATTTCAAGTGGGTAATTACTTTCCCTCCCTTGAGGGGAGGGTGTCCTATGAAGCCTCTCCCTTATTACTTCAAGAACTCCGCTTGTATTCGTCAAAACCTCATTATCCCAAAAACGCACAACAGTGTAGCCTTCTTTTTCAAGCCATACATTTCTTTGTCTGTCTTTCAGGATTTCGTCCGGCAAAGCATGTTGACTGCCATCCAATTCAATAATTAGCTTTCTTTCACCCTCTCCCTACCCTCTCCCCTCAAAGGGAGAGGGACTTTACCCAGTCAGTTTGAGAAAAAACCTTGTTTTGTTATTATCATTTGCCCTGATGGACAGTCTTTATTGTTTTATC
This sequence comes from Nitrospirota bacterium, assembly GCA_016212685.1. Taxonomy (GTDB): domain Bacteria; phylum Nitrospirota; class Thermodesulfovibrionia; order Thermodesulfovibrionales; family Dissulfurispiraceae; genus GWB2-47-37. The sequence goes on along the minus strand of JACREW010000035.1, from coordinate 8,829 downwards.
TTCAAAATAAGTTCAATGGCCTTTCTGTAATCGGATGCCGCCTCTTTCTGCATTTTATTACTTTCATAAACTTCAGCCCTCAACCGATAAATCATTGGATCATAAGGATTCAGGGAAATGGCTTTATCAAAGGCATTCATCGCCTTCTTCAGTTGGCCGTTTTTCCCAAGGGCATAGGCATAATAATAATAGATAGAAGTATGCGAATTCAACTTAACAGCTTTTTCGAGGATATATATTGCCTCTTTAACCTTGCCTGTCCGGGATAAAATGTAACCGAGCTCGCTCATAACAGCCGGATTCTCAGGCTCTATGGCAAGCGCCTTTCTCAAGGTTTCTTCCGCCTCTATTCTCCTGCCATCCAGTTCGTAGAGCTTTGCCAGTTCCACATAAGGGAACATATACTTCGGATCCTTTTCTATCGCCTTCTTAAACAGCGGATATGCTATCTCGTATCTCTTCTTTTTCACAAATCCCCTCGCAAGGTTTGTATCGGCTACAGCATCATGACGGGGCTTGTATTTTGGCTCTACCTTTTTTTTAGGCTGCTCTCCTGCCAGAACAAGAAGATAATCAAACATATCCTCTGTACCTACAAGAGGAAGTCCGGGAAGCTCATACGCTATCTTTCCCTCGGATACAACTACAGTGGACGGTAGTGCAATAACGTCGTAATCGTGGAACGTCTTCAACCCTTTGTCTAAAAGAACAGGAAAGGTAATATCGAGCTCTCTGACAAGTTTTCTTATATTCTCCCCGTCTTCAACAGAGATGGTCTGGTTGTCAGCATTTATTCCGATTACCCGTATTCCCCTATCCTTGTACTTCCTGTAAAACCCCTCGAATCTTTTCATAGCCTTTGGAGAATTCGCGCTCCATGTCGACCAGAAAAGAACCACAACAGCCTTTTTCTGAGAATATTGCGAAAGACGCATGTCCTTTCCCTCAATGTCCTTCAGGGAGAACTCAGGGGCATGTGATCCGGTCTGAAGCAGCGCATGGGAAGTAGAAGCAAAAATAGGCAAAGAAAAAATACAGAAAAGAATGATAAAAAAAAGAGACAACAGCGAAGGAAAAATCTCTGCTGTCGCCTGCGCCTTCGGTTTCACTTTCTTGTTCTATTCTCTTATCTTCAAAATAAGTTCAAGTGACTTTTTATAATCGGATGCCGCCTCTTTCTGCATCTTACCGGTTTCATAAACCTCTCCCCTCAGAGAGTACAGCTTCTGATCATAAGGGTTCATAGACAACGCACTTTCAAAGGCCTTTAGAGATTCAATCATCTGTCCGTTTTTTGCAAGAGCGTAAGCATGATAATAATATGCAGGAGCGTATGAATTCTTTTTTACAGCCCCATCAAGGATTTCAACCGCCTCCTTTATTCTGCCTGCCTTTGTGAGAAAATAGCCGAATTCACTCATCACGACTACGTTATCAGGCTCTACAGATAAAGCCTTTTTCAATATTTCCTCTGCCTCTGCATTCTTGCCATCCAGTTCGTAGAGCTTTGCCAATTCCACATACGGAAGCATGTATTTGGGGTCTTTTTCTATCGCCTTCTTCAACAGCGTATATGCCACATCGTATTTTTTCCTCTTTACAAACCCCCTCGCAAGGTTTGTATCTGCTATTGCATCATGTCTTGGCTTATACTTTGGCTCCATCTTCTTTTTCGGCTGCTCACCTGCCAGCACAAGAAGATAATCAAACATGTCCTCTGTGCCTACAAGCGGCAATCCCGGCAGTTCATAGGCTATCTTGCCCTCGGATACGATTATCGTGGATGGGAGCGCTATAACACTATACTCATGAAATGTCTTTAACCCCTTGTCCATGAGCATTGGGAAAGTGATATCGAGGTCATTAACAAGTTTTTTTATCTTCTCTATGTCTTCGTTTGAAATAGTCTGGCTGTCGGCATTAACTCCAAGCACCTGTATTCCCCTGTCCTTATATTTTTTTAAAAAGCCTTCAAATCTCTTGAGGGCATTGGGGGATTTGGCGCTCCATGTGGACCAGAAAAGAACCACAACCGCCTTTTTTTGTGAATATTGCGAAAGACGTATGTCTTTTCCTTCGATGTCCTTCAGGGAGAACTCAGGGGCCTGTGATCCGGTCTGAAGCAGTGCCTGTGCAGAAACGGGTAAAGCAAAAAGGTAAAGGTAAAGAAAGAAAAATAATAAAGCGCCCCTCATTCCTTCCCCACCCTTACCTTGTGAGTTTTTATCCCTTCCTTAAAATGTGCTATGGCCTTTTCATAATCATTGAGTTTCTCATAGACAAGTCCCAATACATAATGGGTCATTGAAGGATAGGGGTTCAGTATCAATGCCTCCTTAAGAACAGACTCAGCGCCTTTTAGATCGCCCTTCTTCATCAGCGCAAGGCCTATCCCTGTTTTGGATGTCCGCATCCTGGAATTTATTTTCAGTGCGGAGTTAAAGGCATTGATCGCCTCATCAATCTGTCCCTTTTTCAGAAGTATATATCCTAAATGGTCGTAAGCCTCCGGATAATTCGGGTCTGCATTGATGGCTTCTTTAATGGCCTCTATTGCCTTGTCTATATTGCCGTCTTCAAGAAGCTTGACAGATTCCTTATAAAGGGAAACCGCCTTTTCCTGCTGAGCAAATACAACAGGCAAAAAACAGGTAAAGGTAGAGGTAAAGGTTAAGGCTAAGAAAACAACTAAATAGAGGATATTTGTCGATTTCTGCTTTGCTGTAACCTTTATCTGTTTTTTACTCTCTTTTTTCATGTCGTCTACTTTACCTTAATCTGTTTTTTAAACTACCTATTCCTTACCGAGTTTATTCTGTCATAACCGAATTTCTGGTGACACCCGGGCAGGCATGAACCTCCGTTTGCAGCCTTCTGGAACCCAACAGGCAATCCCCATGCGCCGAATGGAACCGCATCCCTTATGTGTTTCGGATTGTTGGTTGCATGCGCATCATGACATGCCCTGCATGTGCGTCCTTTAATCGCCTTATTGACATGCACGAAGTGGAGATTCTGGTCGCCATTCCTGAACCCTGTCAGTGTTGTGGTCTTTGCATCGAGGACCAATGTCTTTTCGTGGCAATTAAAGCAAAGATCATAGTTCTTTGGATCAAACGGCGCATAAAATACCTGTGGGAAGTATTTCCTGAGTATCCTGAAGTTATCGGAGCCATGGGTATTATGACAGGAAGAACAATCCCCCTGCTTTATCGGGCCGTGGTATTCCTTGTTCTTTGTAAGGTATGTCTTCATATCGACAATCTTGCCGTCCTGCGTGTCCAGCGGCCTGTCATGGCAGATATTGCAGGTATCGACAGGCTTCTTGACTAACTGCTTCACATAGTCAGAGACATGGGGGTCATGACATGCAAGGCATTTTTTATCTGTTTCAAGACCGCCGTGTTTATTTTTCACCTTGGCTATCCACTCTTTCTTGTCCTTGTGGCACCCAAAGCATAATTCCTGCGAGCCGTCGGCCTTGAAATTGAATTTATAATCCCCTGCATGGGGGCTGTGGCAGTTAACGCACTTTTCACCAACCGGCTTATGAACGAATTTTTTACCCTTGAATGCATCTGCTTTATCTGTATGGCATTTAAAACATACCTCATTGCCGGATGCATTCAGCATCTTGGGGAAGTCTGTCTGGTGAGGGTTGTGACACATGGAACAGCCGCCAACTGAAACAGGGCCATGGACAAACTTACCCGACGCAATTTTTTTGTCATGGCACATAAAACAAAGATTTTGACCGTCTTCACGAAGCTGATACTTATAGGGGGACTGATGGGCGTCATGACAATTTGTGCACTGCCCTTCCTTAACCGGTTTGTGAACTCCCTTTTTGGCATCTACCCTGTCATGGCATTTGTAACAGAGTCCTCCCACATCTTTAATCGGTGCAAATTTATTCCTTGCCGGAGACTCTTTATGTCTAACCGCATCCCCTGTATGGCAGGCCATGCAGTCGCCCACTGCTGCAGGACCATGAACAAACCTGTCCTTGCCCATCTTGCTGTGGCACTTATCCGTAACGCAAGAATCTTTGGTCTGTGCATTAACAACTCCATGCTTTTCTGATAAATAAAAGGAAAGGATAAAAACAGCGATGACTAAAGATAAGCCTAAGACAAGACTTCTAACCCTCCTGACTCCCGTGTCCCCCATGACGACCCTCCTGAAGTAAATTTTTTGTAAATTATTTTGGGCAAATTTTAACTATCAGTCTCTCTTTTGTCAAGTTTTTCTGCGATTTTATCTGTGCGATTTTATCTGCGGGTATATTTGATGCGTTTGGCTTTAGGCGTGCCGTTGCCTTTGTGTTTATTGTAATTTATCACCTTCTGCGGCGGAGCTGCGGAAAAATACGAATGAATGCCCGACACGACCGAAGACGCTAATTTCTCCCTGTATGCCTCGTCATCCAGCAACTTCTCCTCTTCCGGATTGCTTATAAAAGAGACCTCTACCAATGCCGACGGCATTTTTGCGCCTACGAGAACATAGAACAATGCCTGTTTCACCCCGAGGTCTATTACCTTGGGGTATTGAGGTTTAATGGAAGACGTGAGGGAGTTCTGAATGTATCCTGCGAGTTTCACGGACTCGTCCCTCTTGCTCTCCCTCTCAAGGGATGCGAGTATGATGTTCAATTCATTCTGAACCTGTCTCATCTTTTTCAGGGATATAGCGTTCTCTCTTGCGGCCACCTTCATAGCCTCTTCGTCATCGGTATAGTTCAGGAGGTATGTCTCCATGCCGCGCGCATTTCTGTTTGTACTCGCATTGGCATGAATCGATACAAACAGGTCTGCATTGCCCTTATTGGCGATAGAAGCCCTTTCATCGAGCGGTATAAAAATATCTTTGTCCCGCGTAAGTATGACTTCGTAAGACGGATATTCCCTTTTCATCGCGTCCCTAATCTTCAGTGCGATGTCCAATACCACATCCTTCTCGTAAAGACCGCCCGGTCCCACCGCCCCGGGATCTTGGCCGCCGTGACCCGCGTCTACGACGATCCTCCTCTGCACAAAAAAATTCTCCTTTGGTTTGCTTTCAGCCGCCTGCCTTTCAGTTTCCGTTTTTGCCTCTGTCTTTACATCGGCCTTGTTATCGCCGCTCACCTTCTGGAATATATCCACAACGAGCCGTGCGGGGTCTTCGAGACTGAAAACCTTAAAATCATAGTCGCCCGTTTCAAAATCGAAGACAATTCTCGCAGTAGCGGCATCGAACTGTCCCGCCCTTATTCCTTTCAGCACTTTTCCGCCCACTGCGATATTTGCCTGCAGTCCTTTTACGAGTTTCGCGTTCTTGATATCGAAAAAGAGCCTTTCGGGATTTGACAGTTTATTTTTACTGAACTCTGCAGGTCCGGAGAGGTCGATAACTACCCGTATATACTCTGCCGTAGACCAGTGTCTGATGCCGCGAATTTCTATGATGTCTTCAGAATTGCTTATCGAAGGGGAAAAAAGGAGGCAGCAAACGGTAAGCAGTATAGTAACGAGCAATGCGTTGAGCGTTGCGCGTTGAGCGTAAGATGTGGATACTACTTGACTCTTGACTCTTGACTCTCGTCGCTCGTCGCTTGACCCTTGACCCTTGACCCTTGTTTGTTCATATCGCCTGAACAGCCTTTACCTCCGGTATCTCTTTCTTCATTGTCGTCTCCACCCAATTTTTCATAGTCAGGGTGGACATGGGGCATGTGCCGCACGCGCCCATAAGCCTTACATATACTATATCGTCTTTTATGTCAATAAATTCAATGTCGCCGCCCTCGGTTTTCAGTCCTACCCTTATTTTATCCAGAACTCCTTCAACCCGTTCTCTGGTAATCACTGTTGCCTCCGCCAGTCCTTGATTGCTTTCCTTCAATCATAGCTAATGATTAATAATTTATCAAGACCATAATCAACATTTAGTGCAGGTCTGGTTCAAGGCGTTGAAGCAGACCTGCACTATATCTGCCCTTCTTTCTTCCAGTACGGGTTGGACAAATCCTCGAATGCGGTGATTGCCGCGATTGCGCCCTGCCCGACCGCAGTAGCTATCTGCTTCACGCCGCCTGTTACATCGCCTGCTGCATAGACCATCTCCATCGATGTGCGCTGCTTATTGTCGGCTTTTATATAACCTTCTGCTTCGATAGCAAGATTCAGCATCTTCGCTGTCCCGTTATTCGGCACGTATCCTATTGCAACAAAGACCGCGTCCACCTCAAGGACTTTTATTGAATTATCCTTCACATTCTGCAGCCTGACTCCGTGAACTTCGTTTTTGCCTATTATCTCTTTTACAACATAGTTCCAGTGAATGGGAATTTTATTGTCGGTCAGGCTCTTTTGTAAAAACTGCTCTGCTCTCAATTTGTCTTTCCTGTGAACCAGCGATACATCAGCACCTATACTGTGAAGATAAAGTGCATCGGTAACTGCTGTATTTCCGCCTCCGACAACGATCACCCTTTTGCCGTCCTTATAAAAATATCCGTCGCATGTGGCGCAGTAACTCACCCCCCTGCCTGAGAGGTGTTTTTCTCCCGGCGCGTCGAGTTTCTTATGTTCCGCGCCGGTGGCGATAATGATTCCCTTTACATGATATGTCCTTCTGTTGGTCTTTATCTCGAATATTTCACCCGTCTTTTTTATATCGATAACATCCTCGCCTTCGAATATATGGGAATACTGCAGCGCCTGCTGATACATAATATCCACGAGAGTCTTTCCGGCTATCCGCGTGAATCCGGGATAATTCTCTACAACAGGGGTTACAAGCACCTGGCCTCCTACCGTCGCCTTCTCCAGAATAACCGATTTCAGTCCGCTCCTTCCGGCATATATTCCTGCCGTGAGTCCTGACGGCCCTCCGCCGATGATCGCGACATCAACCTCTATTTTTTCTCCTTCCTTTGGAGCGAACATTTTCTCTACGGATGAGACGGCAAAAAGCTCTTCGACAAATATCTCCGCGGGTTTAAGCCCCGTGCCGATCGGCACATTATCGACAACCGTGAAGGGAACGGTAACGATGTGATATTTGTCCATGTAATCCTTATTTTCATACATCTCTATGACCTCGGCGGTTATGAGATCCGGCAGCGCAATGGCGGCAGAAACGGCATTTAATGCCTGCTGCGGGCAATAAGGGCAGGTCGGAGAAACGAAAACCTGAATGCGCCTCGGCTCCTTCAATTCGGAGAGCCTTTTGATCGCCAAACCCGACAAAATAGTGCCGTCGTTCGAGGCGAGCATTATCGACATTATCAAAGTGCGGGCCTCCTCGCCAATTGGAGCGCCTATCAGACTTATCCTGTATTTGTCGGGACTTATAAGAATGGTCGGGAATCTTGTTATGCCTTTCTTTTTTGCGGCATCGCTTCCTGCCTTATAGAACTTCGCATCGATTTTGTCCGTGAGCTCCGATATCCCCTTTATGAACTCTGACGTAAATGCGCTGAACTGGTCGTTATCTTTTATAAAAACTTCTATCGAAACTTTATCTTTCAAATCCTTGAATGTATCCCTCAAGACTTGCTTTGTCTCTTCTGGAAGGATATTGTCGAACTCTTTATCCATTCATCTTCTCCTGTTCCGATAGTTTATAAAATTATAGCATTTGAGTATAATCTTATCCATGCATAAGGTAGGCTTCATATACGACGATATATTTCTGAAACATGAAACGCCCGAATGGCATCCTGAAACAAAGGAAAGGCTCGTCTCCATAATAACAACCCTGAAAGATTCGGACTTATGGGAAAAGCTCATTCACATAAAACCGCGCAAGGCAGGCTATGAAGACATTGCCCTCGCCCATACGAATGCTTCCATCGAAAAAATAAAAAACTTCGGTGTCGGTTATCTCGACGGAGATACCTATATGTCAAAGGACAGCCTCGAAGCATCATTGTACGCTGCAGGAGCCGTTATCGAGGCTGTTGATAGATGCAAAAACGGAGAAATCGATAAGGCATTCTGCGCTGTCCGGCCTCCGGGACATCATGCGGAGGCGGACAGGGCAATGGGCTTCTGCATATTCAACAATATCGCGGTCGGAGCGAGACATGCGCAGAAAATTGGGTATAAAAAAGTATTCATCATAGATTTCGATGTGCATCACGGAAACGGGACACAGCATATTTTTGAAGAAGATAATACTGTTTTTTACTTCAGCACACATCAATATCCTCACTATCCCGGGACAGGAAAAGAATCGGAAAGAGGCATCGGGGAAGGCGAAGGATTTACTTACAATGTCACCATGCGGGCAGGCTCCGGCGATAAAGACTATCTGCATGTCTATCACGACATACTTCCGGGACTGGTAAAAAACTTTAATCCCGACATCGTCCTCGTATCGGCAGGCTACGACATTCGCACCGAAGATTCCCTATCTTCTATCAGGATTTCAAACGAAGGCATTCATGGCATCGTGCAAAATATCCTCGCAAGCACTGACAAGCCTGTGATATTCGCGCTCGAAGGAGGATACGACCTCGAAGCGCTCGGAGAGTCGGTAAAGATTACGATTGAAGAAATGCTAAATATTTGACGCACTATCAATGAATTTAGTTTTTCGGATTTTTCAACGATCTCTAATGAGACCTTCTGAGCGTAAAATTTGGAGTCCCTTGCAATATACTCATGAATCTGTTTCAAGTCGAGCTTTGCAGGTTTTGACCACTTTACCACGATTGCATTTCTCTTTTTAACTCTTCGATAGAATACGATTCGCCGCGCTCTACAGCCTCTCTGCCTTTCTTGACCTTGTCAATAACATAAAGTTCATACATTATGTCGTCAAGGTTTGAGGTTTCCG
>JACREW010000029.1 GCA_016212685.1 Nitrospirota bacterium | reverse complement strand
TGGGAGCGCATTACCGCTCGGATTTTAAAGAGAGGGGAGAGGACTGGCAGAGGCATATAAGTGTGATAAAGCCGAATGGAAAATAGAGATAAAAAAGAAGTAAAGACTTTTTGGGGAATAAAGGGGCAAATTATTTTTTAAATTGCCGGTATTTTTTCAAAGACGCATGACTTTTTTGTGCTATACTTTTTAATATAAGATAAAAATGTTGTCAAAGCGTAATTGTTAGGAGGTGTCGGATATGCTGGTAGAATACATAGAAGAGGCATTAAAAAAAGCTCATTATGAAATAATAGCTGATGAAGAGCCGTATTACGGAGAAGTAAGAGAACTAAAAGGCGTCTGGGCTTCCGGCAAAACCCTTGAGGAATGCAGGAATAATCTTAAGGATGTCATCGAGGGGTGGATACTCCTAAGCATAAAAAGGGAGATTCCCATACCAAAGCTTGGGGAGATTGAAATAAAAGAGACGCCGGAAGAAGTTGCCGCATAATGCCGCAGCTTAACCCCATCCCTCATCGTGAGTTAATAAAAAAATTGAAAGAATTCGGCTTTGCCGGCCCATTCAGCGGCGGCAAGCACTTATACATGCTAAAAGAGGGCTTAAGACTGACTATTCCTAATCCGCATAAGCAGATCGTAGGTGTTGACTTGTTGATAAGAATTCTTAAGCAGGCAGGTATCTCACGAAATGAATGGATAGGAGAAGAAGAGTAAGAAATCCTCGCGGAGTGATTACGATGCGTAAAGCAAAAATAGTCTGCACGATAGGTCCTGCGTCGGCAAGCAGGAAGATTATCCGTGAATTGATAAAAAGCGACATGGATGTTGCCCGGCTGAACTTTTCTCACGGAGACCATGAAACCCACCAAAATGTTGCCGCAATTGTGCGTGAGGAATCCGCAAAACAGAGAAAGATCGTTTCCATTCTTCAAGACCTGCAAGGCATAAAAATAAGGCTCAGCGATATCGAAGGCGGAAGCGCAATATTGAAGGCCGGAGAGGTTGTTTCCCTTCACCCCGGAAAAGAGACGAGCGATAAGAGTAATCTTTTCATATCATATCCCGCTTTATTGAAGGACGTGAAGGCAGGCGACAGGATATTCATAGATGACGGGCTTATAAAGATTGAAGTTAGAGGGAAGTCTAAGAATGCATTGCGGGCAAAGGTCATAGAGGGCGGACTCTTGAAATCGAGGAAGGGAGTAAACCTTCCATTTACAAAAACAACACTCCCGGCGTTTACTGAAAAGGACAGAAGAGACTTAGAGTTCGGACTGAAGCTCGGCGTAGATTATGTTGCCGTGTCTTTTGTGAGAACGGCAGGGGATATAGAACTGGTGCAGGAATGGGCTAAGAAAAAGAAACTAACGCTGCCGCCTTTGATAGCGAAAATAGAGAAGCCCGAGGCGCTGGATAATATCAACGAGATTATGGATATTACAGACGGAATAATGGTGGCGCGCGGAGACCTCGGCGTGGAAATGCCTACGGAGAAGGTGCCGATGATCCAGAAGATGCTTATCGACCTTGCAAACAGAAAGGGCAAACTGGTAATCACCGCCACGCAGATGCTTGAATCAATGACCCAGCACACAAGGCCGACCAGGGCGGAGACTACCGACGTTGCCAACGCGGTGCTTGACGGCACAGACGCTTTGATGCTTTCCGCAGAGACCACAACAGGCAAGTATCCCGTAGAATCGGTGAAGATGATGGATATGATAATAAGATACACGGAAACAAGCGTTGTCCACAGGGCATTATCTACATACCAGATAGGCAATACGTTTGCTGAAGCGATAGCCGACGGGGCATGCAAGGCCGCCCATGACACAGGCGCAAAGGCAATAGTGGTTTTTACCCATTCGGGCTTTACCGCAAAGCTGCTTTCGAAGCTCAGGCCCGATGTGCCCGTCATAGCCTTTACTCCGGATGAGACGGTATTGAGAAAGATGTCTATTTATTGGGGGACTTCCGTAAAATTGATAAAACGCAGCGATGCGGAAATCCTCGATGCGGCGTTTATGGCGGCGATAGAAAAGTCCCTTGTAAACGAGCGGTCGATTAAAAGGGGCGATACCATAGTTTTTGTCGCAAGCTCTCCATTCCTGGGCAAGCCGAATATCATAAGGCTCCACAGGCTTTAGCTGAACTAACAGGAGAGGACAAGGCATTTCAATCCGCAACCAAAAAATTCAACACAAAGCGCGGGTCCGCTTCAATGGCTTTATCGGCGGAACTTTTTAACTACATTCTCTTATGCCCGTCATCCGCATCGGCGGCATCTATATTAATGAAACATATAGTATCTTTGCTTTACACAAAAAATAACACTTATAAAGGCGTTGAAGCGGATTTGCGCTTTGTGTCATTACGGATTATGGAATTGACTGTAAGCATTGAAAAATAAAGCGATATTCTTGTATCATTAAAAACTATGTCCGAAAACAAAGAGATAAACGCGGCCCTCGAAAAACTCAGGTTAGAGATAGACGGCATCGATGAGCAGATGCTCGACCTTTTAAACAAACGGGCCGATATAGCCGTAGAGATAGCAAACATAAAGAGAAAGGCCAATCTCAAATTCCACTCCCCCGAGCGTGAAAGGGCGATTCTCGATCGCATCACTGCGTTAAACAAAGGGTCTTTCCCCAACGATGCATTAAAGGTCATATTCAGGGAGATAATGTCGGCATCTCTTTCCCTCGAAGAGCCTCTTAAGGTGGCATACCTGGGCCCTGAAGGGACCTTCACCAATCTTGCGGCCATGAGGCATTTCGGCTTTTCCGCGAGTTATATCCCGGTGGACAGCATAAAGGCCGTATTCGATGCGGCAGAAGGCGGAAGGGTCAACTACGGCGTCGTGCCGATAGAGAATTCCAATGAAGGCGTTGTCAGCTATACCCTCGACATGTTTATGGATTACGACCTCAAAATAGCGGCAGAGGCGCTTTTGGAGGTATCCCAGAATCTGCTCTCAAAGAGCGGAGACAAAGCGGGCGTGAAAAAGATATATTCGCATCCTCAGGCTACGGCCCAGTGCAGAGGATGGCTCGAGGCTAATATGCCCGACGTATCGATCCTCGAATCTACGAGCACTGCGCGGGCAGCCGAGATCGCTTCGAGAGACGAGGAAGCGGCTGCCATTGCCAGCGAGCTTGCGGCGCGGGTTTACGACCTGCAATTCGTGGAAAGGCATATAGAGGACAATAAAAACAATTACACCAGATTTCTCGTAATAGCCAAGGATTATCCGTCGAAGACGGGCAGGGACAAGACGTCCATACTCCTTTCGGTAAAGGACAAGCCCGGCGCGCTTTATGATGTCCTCCTGCCGTTCAGGAAATCGAAGATAAATCTCACAAAGATAGAATCGAGGCCTTCAAAGAGGAGGGCATGGGAGTATATCTTTTTCGTGGACATGGAAGGCCATATCGAGGACAAAAAGGTAAGAAAGGCTGTAGAAGACATAAAGGAAAAATGTCTTTATATGAAGCATCTCGGTTCATATCCTATGGATGAAAAGAGTGAAAAGGAATAGCGCTATGATAAAACCGCTGCAATACGTATCGAGAATAAAGCCTTATGTGCCGGGCAAGCCCGTTAAGGAGCTTGAGCGGGAATTGGGCATCAGGGACAGCATAAAATTAGCGTCAAACGAGAATCCGCTGGGACCTTCTCCGAAAGCGCTGGAGGCGGTGAAGGAACTTTTGAGCGCGGACGGCGGCCTTAACCGCTATCCCGATGACAGCGGTTATTACCTGAAAAACGCCCTCTCCGAAAGACTTTTATTCGGTGGAAACGGCAGCCGGGCCAAAATAAGCTCCGATGAGATCATCCTCGGCAACGGTTCCAATTCCCTGATAGATGTGGCTGTCAGGACATTCATGGGACCGGGAGACGAGGCGGTAATGGGATTTCCGTCGTTCGTTTTTTATCCCATAGCAGTAGGCTCTGTCGGAGGAGTTTCTATCGAAGTTCCGCTCGTTGACTACAGGCACGATCTAACGGCAATGTCCGATGCGATTACCGAAAAGACAAAGATTGTATTTATCGCGAATCCGAATAATCCGACCGGCACTATTAATAAGAGGGATGAAATCGAGCGATTTATGGAAAGAGTCCCGGAAGGAGTACTCGTTGTAATGGACGAGGCATATTACGAGTACGTGCGGGACAGCGAATATCCGGATACCTTAAAGTATTTGCGTGAGGGGAGGGATATCCTTATCCTGAGGACATTCTCAAAGGCATACGGGCTCGCCGGGCTTAGGATAGGATATGGAATAGCTCCGAAGACCGTTATAAGCGAGATGGACAAGATCAGGGGGCCTTTTAATACGAACTCAGCGGCTCAGGTGGCGGCGCTGCGCGCGTTAAAGGATGATGAGCATTTGAGGAGGACAATAGATATAAACGAGCGGGGCAAGGATTTTCTTTATAAAGATCTCGGCGCAATGGGAATACGCTATGTGCCCACTGAGGCCAATTTCATATACATGCCTCTAAATATTGAATCGAAGAATATTTATAACGCGCTTTTGAAAACGGGCGTGATCATAAGGACGGTAGGGCCTAAAGCAATAAGGGTCACCGTAGGGTTGCTCGAGGAGAATAGACGCTTTATCGAATCGTTGAAGAAAATTAAAGAATTATAGACTTAAGGAGGAAGAATCATGGATATCATAGTGTTGAGCCCCGATGCACCCGAAGAGAACGTAAAGCACGTCCTGAAAAAGCTTGAAAGCAAAGGGCTTAAGGCGACCGTGTCACAGGGGACGGAGAGGACCATTATCGGCGTAATCGGAGATACGGCAAAGGTAACCGAAGAGGAGGAAGACGCTATACGAGCGATGGCGGGCGTTGAAAACGTGGTGAGGATATTGAAGCCTTACAAGCTCGCGAGCCGCGATTTCAAGAAGGAAAACTCGGAGATAAATGTAAGGGGCGTTATCATCGGCGGCAAAAAGATCCAGGTGATGGCGGGGCCGTGCGCCGTGGAAAACAAAACCATACTCACTACCATAGCGGAAAAGGTGAAAGAGGGAGGCGCGGCCTTTTTGAGGGGCGGCGCTTACAAGCCGAGGACATCGCCGTATTCATTTCAGGGACTCGGAGAAGAAGGACTCAGGTATTTGGCGGATGCGTCCAAAAAGACAGGCCTTCCTGTTATTACAGAGATAATGGACCCCCGCGATATGGATGTGATAATGGAATATACGGACATCATCCAGATAGGCGCTCGGAATATGCAGAACTTCAGGCTTCTGCTTGAAGTGGGCTCAGGGGACAAGCCTGTCCTGCTTAAGCGCGGACTTTCCGCAACCATAAAGGAATGGCTTATGTCCGCCGAGTACATCATGTCCAGAGGCAACCAGAATGTTATGCTTTGCGAAAGGGGAATAAGGACATTCGAGACTGCGACGAGGAATACCCTCGATTTAAGCGCCGTGCCGGTGCTTAAGAAGCTGACGCATCTTCCCATCGTTGTTGATCCGAGCCATGGGGTCGGGAGATGGGATCTGGTCCCGCCTATGGCAAAGGCTGCGGTAGCTGCGGGCGCGGATGCGCTCATCATAGAGGTACACACGAATCCGGAAGAGGCCCTTTCCGACGGCGAACAGTCGTTGAAGCCCGATATGTTCGCGCAATTGATGAAGGAGTTGAGGCTTATAGCGCAGGCGGTCGGAAGGGAAATATAAAGGTAGCGGATAGCGAACAGTGAATAGTAATGGCAGAAAAGGATATTTTTTTTAATAAAGTCTCAATCATCGGCGTCGGCCTTATCGGCGCCTCATTCGCCCTTGCATTGCGGGAAAAAGGCTTATGCAAAACCATATCCGGCTGCGGCAGGAAAGAGGAGAATCTAAAGAGGGCGAAAGAACTGCGCATAATCGATGATTACAGCCTCGATGTAAAAAGGGCATGCGAAGATTCCGACCTTATACTTCTGTCCACGCCGATAGGCTCATTTAAAGATATTGTCGGACAAATAAAAGGCGTATTAAAAAAAGGCGCTATAGTGACGGATGCGGGCAGCGTAAAAGGCAGGCTGGTCTATGATCTTGAGGCGGCAATGCCCGAAGGGGTTTATTACATCGGTTCGCACCCTATAGCAGGAAGCGATAAATCCGGCATTGACGACGCACGGCCTGATTTGTTCAACAATGCGCGTTGCATAATTACTCCTACCGGCAATTCCGATGAAAACGCGAAAGATAAGGTCGTATCGGTATGGGAATCTTTCGGCGCAAGGGTTGAGACGGCGGACCCCTTTAAGCACGACGATATATACGCGGTGGTAAGCCATTTCCCTCATGTCGTAGCGTATGCTCTTGTGAATACGGTGGCTGATATAGATTCCAAATATATAGAATACGCAGGCAAAGGTTTTAAAGACACCACAAGGATCGCATTGAGCTCTCCGGAGATGTGGCGGGACATATCCATGTTCAACAGAGACAATCTTATTAAATTGATGGATACTTTTAGGATCAATCTCGATAAGGTAACAAAATACCTCATGGAAAATAATGAATCAGGGATAGAAGAAGAATTTTTTAAGGCGCAGAAATTAAGGGAAAGTCTGAAGTAGTTGATGGAACGCGCGGAATTAACAAAAGCCGGATCATTGAAAGGCGAGATAACCCCTCCTCCCGATAAATCCATTTCACACAGGGCAGTAATGTTTGCCTCCATCGCCGAAGGCAAAAGCATAGTCAGAAATTTTCTCAGGGCGGAAGATCCCATAAGCACAATGAATGCGTTTAGGATGCTCGGTATTGAGATAGAAGAGAAAATCCCCCCCATCCCCCCTTTACTAAAGGGGGGCGAGGGGGGATTTGGCGGCGAACTCATAATTCACGGCAAAGGATTGCATGGTCTTAAAGAGCCGTTCGATGTGATAAACTGCGGCAATTCCGGAACGACCGTCAGGCTTATTTCCGGAATACTTTCAGGCAATCCTTTTTTCTCGGTTCTCACAGGAGACGATTCTCTGAAGCAAAGGCCGATGGCGAGGGTTATCAATCCATTAAAAGAGATGGGAGCCGATATCTCCGCGCGGAATGGAGACAAGTATCTGCCTATGGCAATAAAGGGCAGGCGGCTGAAGGCGACAGATTACAAAATGCCTGTAGCGTCGGCGCAGGTTAAATCATGCCTGATACTCGCGGGGCTTTATGCAGACGGAACTACTACAATCATTGAACTCCAAAAATCCCGCGACCACACAGAGAGAATGCTCAAATCAATGGGAGCTAATATTGAAATTGACGGCCTTATTCTGAGGGTCAAGGGTCAAGGGTCAAGGGTCAAAGAATTGAGCCCTATCGATGTTACAGTGCCCGCCGATTTTTCTTCCGCGGCGTTTTTCGTAGCAGCGGCGCTGATTATCCCGAATTCAGAAATATTGATTAAAAATGCCGGTATAAATCCTACAAGGACAGGATTGCTTGATGTTCTTAAAAAAATGGGTGCAGATATAGAAATCGAAAATATTAGAGATGTATCCGGAGAGCCTGTGGCGGACATTCATTGCAAGACTACGAGCAATTTAAAGGCTGTGAAAATAGGCGGAGACACAATGCCGTCTTTGATAGACGAATTCCCGATCCTGTGCGTTCTCGCAACACAGGCTGAGGGTGTAACAGAAATAAGGGGCGCTGAAGAACTGAGAGTTAAAGAATCGGATCGTATCAAGGCAATGGCAGCCGAACTGAAAAAATTAGGAGTCGAGCTTGAAGAATATCCTGACGGAATTTCGA
This sequence comes from Nitrospirota bacterium, assembly GCA_016212685.1. GTDB lineage: Bacteria > Nitrospirota > Thermodesulfovibrionia > Thermodesulfovibrionales > Dissulfurispiraceae > GWB2-47-37. Next base: position 12,383 of record JACREW010000029.1, on the reverse strand, counting down.
TTAAAGGCAAGACATCTCTGAAAGGCAATGTAGTTGAAAGCTATCACGACCACAGAATAGCCATGTCCCTCGCAATAGCCGCGCTCGCGGCACAAGGCGCAACAACAATAAACAACCCATCCTGCGTTGACATATCATTCCCCGGATTTTATGAAGAATTAAAGAGAATAACACGCTGAAGATTTAAAATATTATGATAACACTTCGACAACTATCCTCTACACCGGAAACAATACCGGCTATCACATCATGGTATCTGGCCGACCTTGGCGAAGCGCGAGGCAGACAGGAGTTATTCACCAAACAAGCTCCTCAAAGGCTTAAGGTTCTCAAGGAGCATGCGCTCATTGAAAGCGCCGTGTCATCAAACCGAATTGAAGGTGTGACTGTTGAGCAGTCCCGTATCCGTACCATCGTGCTCGGAAAATCTCACCTTCGGGACCGTGATGAAGAAGAGGTAAGAGGCTATCGCAATGCCCTTAAACTGATTCACGCGCAGAGCGCTAAACTGCCGGTATCGGAGGATATTATTCTCAGGCTGCATAAACTTATACGCGGCGAGATATGGGACGCCGGGAAATATAAAGAGAAAGACAGCGACATCATAGAAAAATATCCTGATGGACGGCAGCGTATAAGATTCAAGACCGTTTCAGCGGCTAAAACGCCGTCTTTTATGAATATGTTAATTGACCTATGGACTAACGGCCTGCGCGAACAATGGGTGCATCCACTCATACTGCTTTCTGCTTTTAATCTGGATTTTCTCTGCATACATCCATTCAGGGACGGTAATGGACGCGTATCCAGACTTTTGCTTTTGCTTCAATTATATCATCTTGGTTATGAGGTCGGTAGATATATCAGTATTGAGAGAATTATAGAACAGAGCAAAGACCGCTACTACGAAACACTTGAACAAAGCTCTCAGGGATGGCATAAAGGAAAACATGACCCTTGGCCGTATATTAACTATGTCCTCTATACCCTGAAGACCGCATACAAAGAATTTGAAGAGAGGGTGGGACAGTTGAAATCACCGAAAGGCGCAAAGACAGAACTTATTAGGTCGGCCATTGATTCATTTGCAGGCGGATTCTCCTTGTCCGATCTTGAGCGCGCATGCCCCGGTGTCAGCAGGGATATGATTCGCAGGGTGCTCAGGGAAAGTCAAAACCTTCGAGAAGTGGAATGCCTCGGCAGGGGACCCGGAGCACTTTGGAGGAAAAGGGGTAATACCTCTAAAAGAGGGTAATAAAGAGGGTAATGTTGCATAAGACTGAAAAGATGAATGTTTTATATGGGCGGGATGGGGATGTGTTGTATAATAGTGGGGAAGGATAGAGAAAAGATTAAAGAGGAAGCAAGCAAATGATTGACACCAACTGGATCGAGAACCTACTTCGAAATCGAAGGCTAATACCAAAAAAGAGGCGAAAGAGCACAATAATCCTCTTGAGTTCGCTCTGATTTCGAAAGTCATAGATGAGTGTTATCGACTCCACGCACAGGACCAAAAAATACCTCTGGGTATACTTCTCGCAAGCGGATTCGATCTCGTCGTTTCGGCTGATTACTATTCGTCCGTAGGACACAAGGGCTGGTTCTATTGTCCGACACCGACCCCGAGCCTGTATTTTCATTTTACAAATTGCTGCCCACGGCATGCCATAGACAATATTTTCTACTTCCACCAATCTGCAAAGCCTGAAAGCGGCAGTATTGGTAAATCGACTTCCAGACTACTTCGCAATTTTCTGAATGAATTACTCAAAAAGAGAGGAAGGGCTGAAAAGGTTCTGAAAGGGGCCGAACCTGTGGATGTTGTTATTGTTAATGAAGAGACGCATAACATCTTGTTCGCAGAAATCAAGGCGTCTCCGTTATTGACGCTCCCGCTTAGAATGGAGGCGGAGCAGATGACAGACAGCGAGGGCACGGAAATAACTGAGCACGATGGAAGTTTGACTATATCCGCCATTTTCAACCGTCAACTTGATCTCTTCATCCCGAAAATTACGGGCAACCGCTGGGAAGAAGGGATATATACATTTGGAGTTAGGAAGGACATTGAAGACAAGTTTTGGGGATATCGCGCGATGATCGCGCGTCTCGAAACTGATGGCACTTTCCTTAACGACTACTATCGGTTCTGGAGTGCTGCCTTGGTCAAGTATCATCCAAAGATAACCGAGTCTATTTACTGGTTGACTAACGGCTGTGGCTCGCCAACGCCGCGCCCAGTTTGGTGGCCCAAGTCCAAAGGCGGAGAGGGTGACGGATATGAGAGTGTTTCCGATTCCAAAACTTCAGTTGGAATGGATAGAACAGATGACATCAAGAAGGGCATTTACCAAGTTCTAAAACTCGGCAGTGAAGGGAAACCTGTTTCTTCAAAATGGAGCTTCAAGGTTGGAATTGTCTCCAACATCCACGCTGCAAGGCACTTCGAAGAATACTTAAAATCGTTGAAAAACTTAATTTGGACCCATGACGAGACCGGCCATGTGAAGAAAGCTGGCGATTTGAAGCCTGATCATCCTATGTTCAATCTGTTTGACGGCATCATTGCGCTCACCGAAGGGCATTTCAGAGACGAATGGTTAAAACAGGTTTTCAGTTTTGATGAAATATGATGCGAAACAAAGTTTTTTTTCTTAAGCTCCGTTCAAATGTTGTTCTCAATGGTGATATCGATCTCGCCGAGAGAGAGGTTAGAGCTTTTTTCAAACAGATCGAGCGCGTAAGCCAGCCTGCTCAGATTGAGAAGAAGACGGGATTGCCTGCCGCATTATCGCGACTGCACGATAAGGGTGGCGATTGCATTGGCTTTATCGCGCGGGGGGCTGACCTAACCATCCGGGAAATGGTTCTGCTCCTAAATTTTGTACAGGAGATATGGTTCGAAGAGCGACAAAATGGTGCTTATGATGAGTTTAGACAAGAGCAGTGGTTCTCATTAATTGAACACAAAGGAAAAGGGTTTATTTGTCTTCTTCCTTTGATGGCATGCGGGGAACTCTTGAGTCAGGCCAAAATGCCGTCACCGAAGACTGAAGATATAGGGCTATTGACTGCATTCCTTTCAGGGAGTACCAAGGCTGGGAAGAAGATCAAAGCGCCAACGACCGGAAGTACATCTACACAGCATGTTCACTCTATGCACAAGTATAAGGCGAAATTCTTCCCGCGTCTGATTCGGTCTTTTCTTGTGGAGTATCTTAATAAAATTCCAAAGAATAGCAATGGAAAGGTAACACTGTTAGACCCGTTTGTAGGTAGTGGCACATCTTTAGTCGAAGCCTCACTTCTCGGACTCGATTCGGCAGGCGTTGACATCGATAAACTTTCTTGTGCAATATCTCAGGCCAAGATCGACGCACTGACGGTTTCACCGGGAAGGGTTGAAGAGACGGCGCAGAGACTGCTTGACATGGCCGCTGACATCGAAGTTGACAAACCGACATACAAGTTTCCGCAACTAATCGCTAAGAAATTTGAGCGGTGGGGCAGTATTGAAGAACAGCTTTCTTATGAGCGGGCCATTTCCAAATGGAAATGCGCAATTGACCAAATCGATAATGAGCGGCTGAGGCACCTTTTTGAGATTTGCCTAAGCGATGCCCTTACACGAAAGTTCGTAATACGAATGATGGGAACCGGCGTGGGCAGGTTTGCTCTTGAGATTGCGAAAACGTCTCTCGATACGCTGATGTCATCAAATTTCAAAGTGCTCGCTCATAGCATCCGAGTCGCAAGAAGCCTTATCGACGGCTATGGGATCAGATTAGGCAACGCAACTATTTCCCATGGGACTGCGGTGAAGCTCCCTTTTGACGACGATATCTTTAGCGTGGTTATAACTTCACCGCCATACTTGCCGGCATCTTCAGGAAGAGAAGACTACCTTATAGGGAAAGCCGTATCGAATGTAGCACTTGACCTAATGACAGATACAGAAATCGAGGAAACTGAAGCGGCGTCAGTCGGTTCCATGAAATGGGCTGTCGCGCATGGGGACGGCTTACCTGCTTCAGTGTACGAACTTCATGATTGGCTCGTTCGCGATCCGCTACGAGAAATTAAAGCAAAGCCGATATTGGCGTATTATCTGTCATTAAAGCAGGCTCTTAAGGAAACTTTTCGCGTCCTCCTTCCTGGCGGTTATGCATTCTACGTGGTGGGGAAAGAAAGCGTGTTCTACCGCTTTAGTACGCGGGAAGTTCTTTATAGAGTGGAATGCGACAAAATATTTGCGGCATAATTACAAATTAGTGGGTCTGTGTTGAAGGATGGCGAGCACAATTTTGTGCTTGAGATCTGCCTTCAGACCCCTATGGATTTGAATCAATCCCTTCAAGTGTGCAAAAGCCCCATCCAGTGAGTTTGTCGTATTCGGGATATTCAGCTCCGGATACTTTTGGTATGTAAACAGGTAAGGAAGATTTGACCTGAGACTGTGATATGCCGAGCGCAGACGCTTGTGCGTGTAATGCCATATAAAACATAAAAACATAGCATAAAAACATAGGGACACTTCCCGTATTTTTTTAGAAATAAATAAAGGTGGCGGTACTGCTTAAAGAGGGAATAAGGGCTTGCCAAATGCTTGCTGAATCAGCGCTTAATCGAGATGACTTTTAAATTTTTCTGCAAAGCCTTTTGCCTTACCCCCTCAGAATCCGCTGCTGTAATAGCTCCTCGCAGTTGCGCCGCCCGTCAAGCACGGCGTGAATCGGTCTATCAGATTTTAATGAGAAACTAAAGAGGTGTGATAGAATTAACAAATGATAGAGATAGACGGCAGCTTTGGCGAAGGCGGGGGGCAGATATTAAGGACGGCTCTAAGCCTTTCGTGCCTTCTTAACAAACCGTTCCGTATCGTAAATATCAGAAAGGGCAGGAAGAATCCCGGGCTCATGCCCCAGCACCTGACCTCTGTCAAAGCCCTTCAAGTCTTGTCTGATGCAGTGGTAACCGGCGATTATAAAGGCTCAACGGAACTGACTTTCTCGCCTCAAAAAATAAAGGGAGGAGACTTCTCCTTTGACATCGGCACTGCGGGTTCTACCCTGCTGGTTCTCCAGACCGCTATTCCCGCCCTGATGCGGGCAGACAGGCAATCAAGCCTTGTCCTGCGCGGCGGGACCCATGTGCCATTCAGCCCTTCTTTTCACTATGCATCGGAGGTCTTTGCTCCCATTATGGCGAGAATCGGCGTAAACGTAAAAGCGTCTATCGAGTCGTACGGATTTTATCCCAAGGGCGGGGGAATAATAAGGGCTACTATAATGCCGGCGAATAAGCTCAGGCCATTAAGTATGCCTCAACGGGGCAGGATATTAAGGATACATGGATATTCGTGCGCTGTAAATCTTCCGCTTTCAATTGCCGAAAGGCAGAAAAGCGCTGCTTTAGGAAAAATATCCTACCATCTGCCGGAACTTCGTTGTCCAACCGATATAGAGGCTGCCGAATCAAAAACATATGGAACCGGAACATTCATATTCATAAAGGCAGGATCCGAGCATTCAATCGCGGGCTTTACCTCTCTCGGTGAAAGAGGTAAAAAGGCGGAAACTGTCGGAGAAGACGCCGCAATGGAATTTATTGATTATTACAGAGACGATGCGGCTCTGGATCCGTATCTGCCGGATCAGATCGTTCTGTATCTTTCCCTGTGCGAGGGGGAATCTACCTTCACGACCTGCCGCGTAACGGATCATCTGATGACGAACTTGCGGGTCATCGAACTGTTCCATCCATTTGAGTGGTTCGTGAAGGGGGAAAAGGGAAAACCGGGGAAGGTCGTGATTAGAGGGAAATCCGCCTTACATAAATCTCTCAATTTAGGTTAGAATATCAATTAGTTATTTATGGGCAGAGTAATCGCAATAGATGGCCCTTCAGGGGCGGGCAAGAGCACTGTGTCGAAGCTTATCGCGGAGAGGCTCGGATTCGAGTTCCTTGACACGGGCGCACTCTACCGGGCGGCAGCATTACATTTACGCAGAAAAGGGCTTGATGAAAACAATACCGATGATGATATAAAAAGAGCGCTTAATGGAATAAGCGTGTTCTTTAAGGAAGGCCGCGTGTATTTGAAAGAAAACTCCGAACTTTATCCTGGAGAGGACGTGTCTGAGGCTATAAGGACTACGGAGGCCGGGCATTATGCGTCCGTTTTTTCGGCCAGAAAAGCGGTGAGGGATTTTTTGTTTCAGGTACAGCGGGATGCCGCCATTCGCAGCGACATAGTTGCGGAAGGACGGGATATGACTACGGTTGTATTTCCCGACGCATGGAAGAAATTTTATCTCGACGCCTCGGAAGAAGGAAGGGCAAAGAGGCGTTATCTTCAGTTGAAGGAAAAGGGAATAGAGATAACAATGGAGGAGGCATTGAGGGACGTAAGGGAGAGGGACGAAAGGGACAGTAAGAGGGACATCGCGCCGTTAAAGAAGGCCGATGATGCCGTTTGCATAGATACTACGGATTTAAGTCTTAATGAGGTCATAGAGAAAATTCTAAAGGCGATAGGCGATAGGCGATAGGCGATACAAACATAGGCGGCAACCCTATTGCCTATTGCCTGTTTAATCCTGTATCCTATAATTTACCATATGAGAGAAGGCCGGAAGATAATCACCGCCAAAACGGCGGGTTTCTGTTTTGGGGTCAAAAGGGCTGTTGATATGGCATTTGATGCTGCCGTAAAGAACGGCGGCGATGTCTATACGTTCGGCCCGATAATCCATAATCCCCAGGTAGTCGATAAATTGAAATCGAAAGGCGTAGCGCCCACGGAAGATATAGACAATGTTAAAATAAGTACCATTATAATAAGGACTCACGGCGTCCCGAAGGAAATCTCGAACAAATTGAGCAGCAAAGGGTGCCGGGTTGTCGATGCGACATGTCCATTTGTAAAAAAGGCGCAGCAATACGTAAAGCTCCTTAGAAAAGAGGGGTATCAGGTGGTCATTATAGGCGATAAGGAACATCCGGAAGTCAGGGGATTGATGAGCTATGCAGGTGACGACGTTATAGTAGTCAATAAGGATGATGAACTGCCCAAACTCAAAAGCAAGGTAGGCGTGGTAGTGCAGACAACACAGCCGCCGAGCGTCCTGAAAAAGTTTATTTCAGAGGCGGCGGAGCATGTGAAAGAACTGAAGGTATTCAACACCATATGCAGTTCTACGGCATTGAGGCTTAAGGAGACAAAAAACATGTCTAAAAACGTGGATGCCATGGTGGTGGTGGGAGGCAAGAACAGCGCCAATACCGCGCAGCTTGCCCAGTTATGCATGTCTATGTCTATTCCGACGCATCATATCGAGACCGCTTCTGAAATAAAGGATGAATGGTTTGAGCATACGAACAAGGTCGGCGTAACCGCAGGGGCCTCGACCCCCGACTGGATCATAAAAGAAGTCGAAAAAAGAATTAGGGATATAGGAGGAAAGGGATAGCCATGGAAATGCAGGCTAAGGAAGAAACAAGGGACATCGAAAAGCTTTATGCCGAGACATTGCATAGGGTAGAAAGGGGAGGCATAGCCAAAGGCAAAATCATTGCCGTGAAAAATGACGGCGTAGTGGTGGATGTGGGCTATAAATCGGAGGGAATAATCCCATCCTCCGAATTTACGGGAGAGGAGTTTTCATTATTAAAAGAAGGGGACTTTTTAGAAGTATATGTTGAGAAGATCAATGATAGGGACGGCATCGTTACTCTTTCAAGGGAGAGGGCATCGAAAATACTCGCATGGGAATCCCTTGTGGAGGCATACAACAACAAATCCAAGGTCGAAGGAAAGATTGTCGGGAAGACAAAGGGAGGGTTGTTTGCAGATATCAATGGGATAAAGGCATTTCTCCCCTCTTCGCAGATAGATATTAAGATGGTCAAAGACGTGGACTCATATATAGGCCGGACCGCGCTGATGAAAATAGTGAAGATATCCGCTCCAAGGGGGCATGCCGGCGGGACGAATCATGCTTCAGGCCAAATTTCAGGCGCATCCGTTGTTGTATCGAGAAGGGCGGTTATCGAAGATGAAAGGAACATAAAAAAGGATGAGACCCTTAAGATACTGAAGGAGGGAGCGCTGCTTAAAGGCATTGTTAAGAATATCACCGATTACGGTGTTTTTATCGACCTCGGAGGCATCGACGGATTGCTTCACATCTCGGATATATCGTGGAGAAGGGTTAACCATCCTTCGGAATTCTTTTCAGCAGGCCACGAGAATGAATTCATCGTGCTTAAGTATGACGCAGATACCGAAAAGGTTACCCTCGGATACAAACAGAAAAGACCTGATCCATGGCTGTCCGTGGACGAAAAATATAAGCAGGGAATGAGACTCAAGGGGAAGGTAATGACCGTAACCGATTACGGCGTATTCGTAGAAATAGAGGAGGGCCTCGAAGGTCTTATCCATATATCCGAACTGGACTGGGCTCCGCGGCCTAAACATCCTTCCAAGTATGTGTCTGTAGGAGATGAGATAGAGGCTGTTGTCATAAGCGTAAATAAGAACGAAAGAAAGTTGTCTCTAAGCCTTAAGCAGTTAAAGTCCAAGCCTTGGGACGTCGTTGGAGAAGTATATAGGATCGGGCAGACGATAACCGGAAAGGTGAAGACCCTTACGGATTTCGGCGCATTTGTGAGGCTGCCTGAAGGCATTGACGGACTCATACATATTTCCGATATATCGTGGATTAAGCATATCAAGCATCCTTCCGAGATATTGAGAAAAGGACAAAAAGTCGAAGCCGTTATCCTCAGCCTCGAGCCCGACAAGGAGAGAATGGCCCTCGGCATAAAACAGTTGACGCCTGATCCGTGGCAGGATGAAATACCGGCCAAGTGCAAACTGGGAGAAGAGCTTAAAGGAAAGGCGCTCAGAATTACCGACTTCGGAATTTTTGTGGAGATGGAGGGCGGCATCGAGGGGTTGGTGTACTCATCCGAAGTGGACGCTTCCAAGGACGTTAAAGAAGGAGACGAGATATTTGTGCGGATCATAAAGGTTAATACCGAAGAGAGGAAGATCGGTCTCAGCATGAAGAACGTAAAGAGCCATGAAAGTTAAAAAGACCTGCATAGTTATAACTATTTTTTTTCTGGCGATGATCGCGATCAGCGTCATATTCACCCTCTTGCAGAACGAAATTTCGCTGAAGGAGAAAGTGGCGCTGGTGAATATCGAGGGACCTATATTCCAGTCTAAGAATACTATAGAGGAGATAAAGGGTTATATAAAGGACAGGGCAGTGAAAGCGATAGTTTTACGCATCGACAGTCCGGGCGGGGGCGTGGTGCCTTCACAGGAGATATACGAAGAGGTGAGGAAGGCCGCGGCGCATAAGAAGATTGTGGTCTCGATGGGCTCCGTCGCTGCCTCCGGAGGCTACTACATAGCTTCCGCAGCAAGCAGGATCGTCGCAAACCCCGGCACAATAACAGGCTCCATAGGGGGTATCATGGAGGTGCCCAACATCAAAGGGCTAATGGATAAGATAGGCGTGAAGACCGAGGTTATAAAGAGCGGCAGGCATAAGGATTTAGTCTCGGTATTCAGGGGCATAGGCGCCGAAGAGAGGGCGATCCTTCAGGGAGTAATGGATGATGTGCATGAACAGTTCATCAAAGCAATTTCGCAAAGCAGAAAAATACCTATGGAAGATGTCAGGAAGATAGCGGACGGGAGGATATTCTCTGGCAGTCAGGGAATAAAAATAGGGCTTGTGGATGAGCTTGGAGATCTCGAACATGCGGTTAAACTGGCCGCGAAAATGGCAGGCATTAAGGGCGAACCCGAGGTCGTGAGCAAAAAGCCGCGTTCTCCATTTTTAGACCTGCTGAGCGGCAGTGTCCCGGAAGGGATTTCTAAAGTTGTGCCTAAAATAGAGCTGAAATACATGTATATGCCATAAATGCGTTATAGCGTAAAGGAATAAAAATAAACGCAATAACGCTATAAACGATAGACGGAGGTTTCTATGACAAGGTCGGACTTAATAGAGTCGGTAACTGAAAAAGTGGAAGGGCTCACAAGGAAGCAGGTAGAGACGATTATTGGTAACATTTTTGACGGCATGAAGGATGCCCTCTCACGCGGAGAGAAGATAGAGATACGCGGTTTCGGGAATTTCAGGCTTAAACAGAGAAATGCAAAGACCGCGAGAAATCCGAGGACAGGCGAAAAAGTTCAGGTGCCTCCCAAGAGGGTATTGCACTTCAAGGTCGGCAAGCCGTTTCATAATGCTCTCAATAAATCGTCATAATCATCCTCTGTATGTCTCTTTCGCTTCTCAATATAAAGAACCTTTCCGTATCGTTTAAGACGGACAAGGGTTTTTTAGGGGTCGTATCCGGCCTGTCTTTTGACATGAAAAAATCGGAAGTCTTCGGCCTTGTCGGCGAAAGCGGCTGCGGCAAAAGCCTCACCGCGCTTTCCATTATGCGTATCCTCCCCGGCAATGCATTTGCGGAGGGCGAAATATTTTTCAATGATAAAAACCTTTTAACCCTCGGCGAAAACGAAATGCGCGGGATAAGGGGCAAGGACATTTCGATGATCTTTCAGGAGCCCATGACCTCTCTGAATCCGGTCCTGACCGTAGGCTATCAGATAGCGGAGGCTTTGACGGCGCACTTTGATATATCCAAAAAGGAAGCGATGAACAGGGCGGTAGAATTGTTGCGGGATGTAAAAATACCTTCGCCTGAACTGAGAATAAAGGATTATCCTCATCAGATGTCCGGGGGCATGAGGCAGAGGGTAATGATAGCAAGGGCTATAGCATGTAATCCGCAGCTATTGATCGCGGATGAGCCGACAACAGCGCTCGACGTAACGATTCAGGCGCAGATACTGGAACTGCTTCAGGGGCTTCGCAAGGAGAGGGATATGTCGGTTCTGCTTATAACCCATGACCTGAGCATTATTTCGGAGCAGGCAGACAGGGTTGCCATTATGTATGCCGGAAGGATTATGGAGCTTGCGGATGTCGATGAGCTTTTCATAAATCCGCTCCATCCCTATACTAAAGGCCTTCTCGAATCTCTGCCTGTCGCAAAAGGCGCCGCCCTAAAGCCGATAACCGGTTTTGTCCCGACGCCCGATCAATTTCCCGACGGATGCAAGTTTTCGGACAGGTGTAATTCGGCATCCGATATTTGCATGGGACGCGAACCCGATTTAAGGGAAATCTCGAAAAATCATTTTGTGAGATGCATAAAGGTATGAGCTTATTGGTAGTAGATTCTATTAAGAAATACTTTCCGCTAAAAAGCGGCTTCGGCAAGCCGCAGAACTGGGTTAAGGCCGTGGACGGAGTCAGCTTTAAAGTAAATAAAGACAGCGTCTTTGCCGTTGTGGGAGAAAGCGGCTGCGGCAAATCTACAGTGGCGCGCTTGATATTGAAGCTTCTATCTTTTACGGACGGCAGGATATTTTTCAAAGGCGAAGACATTCTAAGCATCAAAGGCGAGGAACTCAAGAAATTCAGGCGCTCCGTACAGATAGTGTTTCAGGACCCTTTTGCGTCGTTAAATCCGAGGATGCGGGTCGTGGATACGCTCTCCGAACCCTTCAAGATACACAGGATAGCAGCTAAACATCAGATCAAGGACAGAGGGGCCGGGCTTTTGGAAAAGGTCGGTCTCAGCGCCGATGCGTTAAACAAATACCCGCACGAATTCAGCGGAGGCCAGAGGCAGAGGATATGCATAGCAAGGGCATTGACCGTTTCGCCGGAGCTTATAGTAGCCGACGAGCCGCTTTCCGCCCTCGACGTATCCATTCAGGCGCAGATACTCAACTTATTGCAGGACATTAAAAAAGAGACCGCCATATCCATTGTTTTTATAAGCCACGACCTGAAGGTGGTTCATTATTTGAGCGATGAGGTTGCCGTGATGTATTTAGGGAAGATCGTCGAGATAGGGGAAACCGAGGAATTGTTTAAATCGCCTAAACATCCGTACACGAAATTACTATTGGCGTCCGCGCCGGTTTTACGACACAGAGGCACGGAGAAAGGGAGAAAGAGAGAAACGGGGAAACAAGGAAACGGAGAAACGGAGAAACGGAGAAACGGAGACTCTAAACTTCACCCATTCGCCGATTCACCCATTCACCCATTCACCTATTCTTTTCATCCGATTCACCGATTCACAACAGATGTGCCGAGCCCTATAACTATTCCGAATGGATGCCCTTTTCATCCGAGATGCCCGGAGAGAATGGATATATGCGATAAGACAGTGCCGGAATTGAAGGAAACAGGCGGCGGATTGACCGCCTGCCATTTATACTGAAAAATTTACAGCATCAGATGTCTTGCAAATCATCGTTGGAAGGGTTT